>NZ_JBRILW010000005.1:0-211094 GCF_052977125.1 Shewanella sp. 30m-14
CTAGGTTCTAGGTTCTAGGTTCTAGGTTCTAGGTTCTAGGTTCTAGGTTCTAGGTTCTAGGTTCTAGGTTCTAGCAAAACATAAAACGCGAAAAGGCAAAACAGTTCAGCTGTTTTGCCTTTTTCATTTAATGCTTATTCTCTTGCTGAATCGACTTGCTCTTGCACCAGCTTCAACAGTCTCAACCCTATTCACCTTTACAGCCTTAGCTTTAGCTTCTTGGCTTTTCCTGCTTTCCTAGAACCTAGGATCTTTCTTAGCCTTTCCTAGAACCTGCTATTTTGTTTGAACAGACCAACCCAAAATGCCAATTCAAATAGCACACCCAAAATAACTAGGCCTGTCGCCCCTTTTGCCGCTCCCGCGATATAACAGACTATTGCCGCGCTGATTAATCCAACTAAAATAGTGGCTCTCATCCATAATGACATATTGCTCTCCCTTTCTTGTGTCATTACGACTATAACAATCCCTACTGAGTCGTTCATCAATTCCAGATTAAACTTTGTTCAGGTTTATCGTTCGCAGCTCAACCTTCGGCGCACAAAAAAAGCCACGCTAAATAGCTTAGCGTGGCTTGTCGGGAGGGACTAAATAATGATGATTTTGTTTTTATTTATGGATTTTAGGTAACGCCTCAGCTCTCTGTGTATAGTCTGCATGACACTCACCACAAGAGTATTGTGCGGTAGACCATGGCATTTGGAACTTGCCATCTTCGGTGAACTGCTTTGCCGCTGGGTCAAGGTCAATAGTGAACAAGTGAGACTTCACATCACCAAATACTGTTGTGCCATCTTCACCTAAATGAGTGACGGCGCTCTTGGCAAGCTTTGGCATATGACAGTCGGTACACTCAGCGGCTTTATGCGGCCCAGCAGCCCAAGTGTTTTCAGCAAACTCTTTATCATGACAAGCGGTACACTCTTTCACTGCACCAGTGTGTAGACCATCAGCGCTGTCTTGATTGACCGTCGACTTGTGAGAGTCATGACAAGTGGTACACGCCATACCACTCTTAGGACCAATCTCTTCGCCCGCTTTGTAAGTACCATGATCCTCAGGAACGACACCTAGCATTTCATCGCCAGTCTGGTGATGCTTAGATAGACCACTACTTGAGATAATACGACCACCCACTTTGCTACCGTCAGGGAAGGCAACATTATAAGCACTGACAAAAGTTGGATAATCTTTCTCACCATCACGAGTATGACACTCAGCACAAGTAACCGCTTTACCAAAAGCCATATCTTCAGCTAAGAAGTCTTCCGTAGTGCGGGCCATAGCTATCTTAGTGATATTATCTTTTGATGGTGCAGCGATATGTTCACTACCCGCGCCATGACAAGATTCACACTGAATACCTTGCTCAGCAAATGTGCCGCCCATACCTGGTAGGTCATCTTGACGCTCTAGATTACGAACATCATCTCCTTCGGTAGTGCGTTTCCAACCAGTAGTATGACAATTGCCACACTTGTATTGGTAGTTCATATCACCCGTTTTATAGTTACCCATCACATCGGGGTCATTAAGGTGGTTATCGGGGATATTAAGCTCACCCTCTGCGTTACGTATGTTGTACTGCACATTGGTACCAGTAACGATATAACCATCGGCATCTAACCAGCGCATCTTCCAGTGGTAACCACCGACGACATAAGTAACATCGTCATAGCTTGTTGGTGCACCTAAGGCGTTGTTCGTTGTGCCGTCAGCATCAGGGCCTGCAATTTGAAGTAAGTCAATAGCTCCTGTAATCGACTCCTCAGGAGTATAGGGGAAAGCAGGTTGCTCACCGTTAGCAATTTTTTGGATCTTAAAATTATGACCCGTTTTACTAAAGGTCTCATATTTACCACTATGACATCCCGCACATGCCGCGCTGCCAACATAAGTTAGCGGCTCAGGCTCAGGTTGCGCCTCAACAGTCACAGTCACCACAGCAGATGCTTCATCGGTACCATCGGTGATGGTGTAGTTAAACTTCACTTCGCCCGTTTCAGAACCTGCTGTAAAGTCGACTTTGCCATCTTTAACGACAGCGCTATCGGAATCTACTGACACGATGGATAAGGTATCACCATCTGCATCGGTATCATTGGCAAGTACATCAATTGTCACTACATCTTCAGCCAAAACATTGGCAAAATCAGCCACTGCGACAGGCGCAGTGTTCTCAACAGGTAGGTTTACTTCGTTATCGTTATCACTACCACAAGCAACCAACATGGTGATCATGCTCGCGAGTAATAGTTTTTTACATGGAATTGTTGTGTTCATAAGTTCATCCTCAACATTGCTATTCACATCGCCAACGTTGCAGAGAATGGCGATTGATATGCCTCTTTGGACATGTTTCAAGTATTGAAGAGTTACTACTAAAGAGATAGATAATTAGAATTCACTAGTACGAGAAAGTTGTGAGCTTTTGTTATCAGCTTACATCTAACGCATTGTTTAATATAAAAAATCAACCATGAGAAATGTTGTGATTTGTTATCACAAATTGACCAGTGTTTGTCAAAATGTAGATCTTACTCTCATTTTGCGTAACAAGTCCTGCCTTCTTTAACTGCCGCAGATGGAAATTAAACTTGGTATGGTCTTCAATTTCAACTAAACGACATAGATCCATAAACTTCAGCGCTTTATGCGTTGCAAGCACTTTAAGGGCTTTACGCCGATAAGGATTAGCCAGAGCGCCATAAACTAAATCTGGGTCAAGATCGACACGGCTCTTGAATAGTTGCTTCTCCGCTAAACTTCGTCTTATGGTTACGATAAGCTCATGGCTTTTAAAAGGCTTAGTCATCACGCTATCAGCACCTTTTTTCATCGCATCCACAGCGGTATCGACAGTAGCATAGGCTGTGATAATAATGACTGCGAGTAAGGGTTGGTTTTGGCGCAGGTTAGAAATAGCTTCAACCCCGGTCATCCCCGACATCAACAAGTCCATCAAGGCAATATCGAAGTGCTGCCTATCACTCGCCTCAATCGCTGCTTCAGCACTCGTCACTGCTGTAACGGAAAACCCTTCTAACTCTAGAATTTCAACTATATTTTCGCTCAGTTCAATATCGTCTTCAGCCAGTAAAATTGCGGTCATGAATGGTGCCCCCGATAAAAAGTGAGTTCAACTCGTGTGCCTTGTTCTTTACTGCTCACAATATGCATTTTCCCATTATGTAGAGACACGATTTGCTCGCAAATCGCTAAACCTAAACCCGTACCTTGCCCTATTGCCTTGCTGGAGTAGAACAGTTCTGTTGCACGAGACAGTTGCTCAGGAGTCATGCCGTTACCCGAATCTTCAACTGAAATATGGACCTTCTCATCATCTTGAGTGGCTTTTATAAGAATAGCGCTATGGGGATGAGAGGCGTCAATGGCATTGCAAAGCAAATTAATAAACAGCTCTTCGAGCTTAATTTTTTCTGCATATAAAATGATACTCGCACTGCATTCAAGCTCAATGTGATGCTGCTTAGTGCGGTGTGCCAGTAACTTTACGGCCGAATCGAGTACATTGTTAATGGCGATAAAACTACGCTTGCCCGAAGCAGGCCTCGCATAACTGAGTAACTCTTTACTAATTGAAGAGGCTCTTTCAATCCCTAGGCGGACGCGGCTTAAGTAATTGGCTTCAGACTCTGATCTTTGTGGGTGTTTTCGCTCCCAAAGATCGAGCGCTAATGTCGATGAGGCTAACGGGTTATTAATTTCATGGGCAACCCCCATGGCCAACTGACCAATCGCCTTGTACTTATCAGCTTCAATAGCTCGCTTAAGTTTTGCTTCTGTGGCTTGCTCTTTTTCTACATCAAAGACTTTAAGCGCCTTAAACAGTGCAATTAAGATAAGACCACCGGCTAAGGTTCTTAACACAGGTACGCTATGATGATAATCCGTGGGCACCAAACCTGATAGCACTCCGTAGATCATTAACCCAACACCACAAAGAGCAAAGTACTGACCATAACCATGCTCATCTTGACGCAAACTGTTGCCATAAACCATCATACCAATACCCGCTAAAGCCGCAGAACCAAACCCGATCAAGCTACGCGTATAGCGGCTCGCTTCTTCAAACCCGGTTTTGTTCACTGAGAGGTGGTGCAAGTCAGGGATCACTAAATATCCGTAACTAAGCAACAAGGCGATAATCAGTCCATGTCCGATATAAGCAAGGCGTTTATTGCTAATGGTTAATATCAACCAAGCAAATACCATCAAGGCCGCGTAGGATAAAAATAGCTTTACCAAGCAGAGCCATTGTGTCAGTAGGCGATATTCAGGTGCGATATCATCGGAAAAAATGAGCACGTAAAGCTCTGACCATTCATGAAACGCATGGGAAAACCCAAAAACCGCTAGCGCCCATAATGTGGGGGCAATTTTTAGCTGACTATAACGAAAGTTACGAAACAGGACGGCGCAGCCCATCGAGAAAAAAACGAGGCCGTAGAAAAGATAAATATTAAACGTGACAAAAACAGGCATGGGTACACCTTAGCACCTACCTATTAAGTATGATTTGATCTGCTTCTTGTTTCGTCAGGTTGTAAGTTGCGTGAGTTCAAAAAATAAAAAGCCACTTAAGTAAAAAACTTAAGTGGCTTCTTTGTTGCACCAGGATTTATCTTAAGACTTAACGCGCTCGACGTGTCCGCCCAATCCCTTAAATTTGTCTTCAATATGCTCGTAACCACGATCTAAGTGGTAAATACGATCGACGATAGTGGTTCCTTCAGCCACAAGGCCTGCAATCACTAAGCTTGCTGACGCACGTAGATCCGTTGCCATCACCTGAGCACCATTAAGCTTTTCAATACCATGAATAATACACGTATTGCCTTCAAGCTCCATCGTTGCGCCCATACGGCTTAACTCAGGAACATGCATAAAGCGATTTTCAAAAATCGTTTCGGTAATGGTTGACGTGCCTTCAGCGAGTGCGTTTAACACACAGAACTGCGCTTGCATATCAGTAGGGAAACCTGGGTACGCCACTGTTTTGATATTGACAGCTTTAGGGCGCTTGCCCTGCATATCTAACTCAATCCAGTCATCACCTGTGGTGATGTTTGCGCCTGCATCTTCAAGCTTTGCCAAAACCGCTTCAAGTGACTTAGGATCCGCTTTAGTACAACGGATTTTGCCACGGGTCACAGCCGCAGCAACCAGGAAACTACCGGTTTCAATGCGATCTGGCATGACTTTGTAATCACAGCCTTTTAGCGATTCAACACCTTGAATACGCACGGTATCGGTACCCGCACCTTCAATTTTAGCACCCATAGCAATCAAGCAGTTTGCCAGATCGACCACTTCAGGCTCACGGGCAGCGTTTTCGATAATGGTTTCACCATCGGCCAATGATGCTGCCATTAGCAAGTTTTCTGTCGCGCCAACGCTAATCATATCCATAAAGATATGCGCGCCTTTTAGGCGGCCATCAACACGAGCCTTAATGTAGCCCTCTTGCACTTCAATCTGTGCGCCCATCTGCTCAAGACCTTGCAAATGCAAGTTAACTGGGCGCGCACCGATGGCGCAGCCACCAGGCAAAGACACATCGGCAGTGCCGTATCGTGCAAGTAAAGGGCCCAAAATAAGAATCGATGCACGCATGGTTTTTACTAACTCATACGGCGCGCAAAACTCATTTAGATTGGTTGTTGAGATACACACTTTATCTGTGCCAGAGCGAGTCACTTCAGCACCTAAGCAGCGAAGCAATTCGCAGCTTGTGTTCACATCTCTTAGATTTGGTACGTTAGAAACATTGAAGTCTGTCTCGGCCAGCACGCCCGCCATTAAGATTGGCAAGGCAGCGTTTTTAGCACCTGAGATAACCACGTTTCCAGCAAGTGCACCACTTGCTTCTATTTTTAATTTATCCACTTTAACTCTCTAAATCCGCGATTACATATTAAAAACTTTTTCACGCTTCCATTGTGTTGGCGTGAATGCATTAATCGTAATAGCGTGTAACTCACCGCTAGTAATGCGGGCCATTAATGGGCCGTAAATTGTCTGTTGTTGTTTCACTCGTCCCATGCCGTCAAAGCACTCACCTACAGCAACAATCTTGTAGTGTGTCCCTTCTTGGGTCACTTTAACTTCCTCTAAAGAAAGCGCGTCTAAAAGGATGGTTTCAATTTCTTTGCATTCCATGGAACTATTCACCTTACTTAGCTTCTTCAATAAAGAAGTCGTTTAAATCGTATAATATAATAAATTTCTTAAGCTGCTCTGAAGGCGAGACTAACTTAAGGCTTGCACCTTTGGCGGCAAATATACTGACGAACTCAAGTAAAAATGCCACCCCAGCGCTGTCACAATACTCAATGCCAGAAAGCTGCAAAAATGCAGTCTCAGGCGCTAAAATACTATTGCGGCTATTCCATAGACTACGTACCGCATCTTGATCTAGTCGACCCGATACCGCACAGTTAATCCCTTGCTGCTTAAAACTTGCCACTAACTCTGTTTCTCTTTGGCGTTTAAGTCAATGCGCTCAGCAGTGCGTTCTTTGAGCATGGTTATCACTGACTCAATACCTTGTTGGCGAACAAGGTTAGTAATCTCTGATTGCTTCGATGATAACAAGCTTACCCCTTCAGCAACTAAGTCAAACGCTTTCCATGTACCGTTTTTTAAGCGACGCGCTTTAAACTGCAACTTAATTGGAGGGCGGCCTTGTTCAACAACTTGCACATTAACACTGACAAACTTTTCATCGGCAAAATCTTCAGCTCTACCATATTCTACAGTTTGGTCGGTATATTCAGTAAACGCTTGCGCATAGGTTGAAACCAAATAGTCTCGAAATGCCTCAACAAAACGGTCACGTTGATCTTTGCTCGTCTCACGTAAATACTGGCCTAACACCTTATAAGATGCGTATTTATAGTCGATATACGGCATCAACTCTTCCGTCACAATCACTTTTAAATGATCCGGATCTGAGGCAATCAGCTTTTCATCTTGATGAAAACGCGCAAAGGTCTTATTTGCGACCTCTTCAACCATAGTAAAAGGATTGGTTTGGTCGATATCAGCACTTGCCACTGCGTCTGCAGCCTGCGCACCTAGACTACACACCGCCATCAAGACGAACATAATGCTGCGATAAATACTTTTAAACATATTCGTATACTCCAATAGCTTACCGAAGGTTAATCCTTTGAACCCATGCTATACAGCAACTGACCAATCAAGTCTTCTAATACTAGTGCTGAGTGGGTGTCCTCAATACTGTCGCCATCGGCTAACAATTCAATATCGTCGTCCATAAACCCTGGCGTTAGCCCTAAAAACTGCTCACCTAACAGGCCTGAGGTTAAAATAGATAAGGTGCTGGTTTCAGGAAAATACTGATAACGCTTATCCATGGCGATGCTGACTACTGGCACCAACTTCTCAGGGTCAAGATTGATTTCGCTCACACGACCAACCACCACGCCACCCACTTTAACGGGAGAGCGTACCTTAAGACCACCAATATTACTAAACTTGGCGTACAGCGTATAACTGCTATCGCCCGATTTGACCTCGACGTTGGCAACGTTAAACACCAATACTAAAAAGGCTGCCAACCCGGACAATAAAAATAGACCGACTAGAATCTCAATTTTCCTTGTCAACATAACTCATTTACCACTCTATTCAATAAATCTAAACAATAATTAACGACGTGGAAGCTTCCTGCGTCACCGTAAAAATTACTGGCCAAACATCATCGCTGTCAGCAAAAAGTCCAATGCTAAAACTGCTAGGCTCGATTGAACTACCGTCTGCGTCGTTGCACGGCTAATCCCTTCAGGATTAGGGATAACATGATAGCCACGATAAAGTGCAATCCATGTCACCACCACCGCAAATAAAAAGCTCTTGATAATGCAGTTAACAATGTCTTGTCGCCACTCAACTGACGCCTGCAATATCGACCAAAAACTACCACTATCAATGCCCTTCCACTCCACACCAACTATGTGGCCACCATAGATCCCTACAGCAGTAAACATCAAGGCTAGCAATGGCAAACTGATCACTCCCGCCCAAAAACGTGGTGCAATAATTTGCCTAAGCGGGTCGATAGCCATCATTTCTAGACTCGCCAACTGTTCGGTACTCTTCATTAGACCAAGCTCTGCCGTTAGCGCCGAACCTGCTCGGCCAGCAAACAGTAGCGCAGTCACTACCGGGCCTAACTCCCTTAATAAGCTCAAAGCCACCATCGGCCCAAGACTTTCTTCAGTGCCAAAGCCCACAAGAATATTATAGCCCTGCAGCGCGAGTACCATGCCGATAAACAGACCCGAAACCAAGATGATCACCATCGACTGCACGCCCACAACATACAACTGCTTTAGCAGTAATGGGGTGCCTTTTCGAAATCTTGGGCGATGTGCAATTGCGCCCCATAGCATTAAGCCGGCTTGTCCAAGCCCTACCACTAACTCAATTGCAGACTTACCTAATCGCGCAATTTGATCAATCAAGCTCACGGAGTAGTTCCTTCTTATAATCTTCTGCAGGATAGTGAAACGGCACCGGGCCGTCGGGTTCGCCGCCAATAAATTGCTTTAATTGCGGATTATCGGCCAAACGCAGCTCTTCTGGTGTACCGTGAGCAATAATGCGCTTGTCTGCCAACACATAGACGTAATCTGCAATGCCAAGCACTTCTACCACATCATGAGATACCACAACAGAAGTGAGATTGAGTGCATCTGACAGTTCACGAATAAGCTTAACCAGCACTCCCATAGAGATCGGATCTTGCCCCGCAAATGGCTCATCGTAAAGCACCATCTCAGGTTCTAATGCAATTGCGCGTGCTAATGCTGCTCGGCGCTGCATACCACCGGACAGCTCTGTCGGCATCATCTGCGCGGCGCCTCTAAGCCCTACGGCTTCGAGTTTCATCAATACGATTCGGCGAATAATCTCTTCTGGTAGACCTGAATGCTCTCTTAGTGCAAAAGCAACATTATCGAATACATTCATGTCGGTAAACAGCGCACCACTTTGAAACAGCATACTCATACGTTTACGCAGAGCAAACAGTTCACTGCGGCTGCACTTATGTACGTCTACGCCATCGAATTTTACTGTTCCGCTATCAGGGGTTAACTGCCCACCAATAAGCTTAAGTAGTGTGGTTTTTCCGATACCGCTTGGGCCCATGATCGCGGTAACTTTACCCTGAGGTATCGACAGGCTGACATCTTGAAAAATGACACGTTCGCCGCGGCTAAAGGTCATACCTTGAGTTTCAACCAATGTTTTGGGGATTTCAGTCATGCAAGCACCCTGCATCTAATAATGGAAACTTCCGTTTTCCGTACCGGAAAGGGAGAAATTGTACGTAATTGACTAAAGAGGCACAACCAAATCAAGACTATCTCACCTCAATACTTTCATTTTTCTTCAATTACAGCGAAAATACGCGGCTATACCCCAAAATACTAAGAATCGATGTTATTTAATATTTTTATGTTAGTCGCAGGCTTAGGCGCCCTTGTTTGGAGTGCCGATAAGTTTGTTTACGGTGCAGCAGCCTTTGCTCGTAACCTTGGTTTACCGCCAATGCTTATTGGTTTAACGATTGTCGCTATGGGGAGTTCGGCTCCTGAAATGTTCGTTGCGGCGACCGCATCACTCGAAGGCATGACTGATACCGCAATTGGTAACGTACTAGGTTCTAACATCGCTAACATCACTTTAATTTTGGGGATCACCGCTTTGCTCGGCGCAATTTCGGTGAGCTCACAGACACTCAAACGTGAAATCCCAATGATGCTAGTCGCTACAGTGATTGTAGGTTACTTTCTTTACGATGGTTTTTTAACCCGTATCGAAGGCATTAGCTTATTAGTGCTATTTATCGCTTTAATGGGTTACCTAATCTGGCATGGCTTAAACAGTAAAGACAAAGATGCATTAGCCGTTGAAGCAGAAAGCGAAGTGCCTGCCGACGTCCCAACGGGTAAAGCCATTTTATGGCTGATTGTGGGTATGGTATTGTTACCATTATCCGCAGACTGGATGGTACAAGGTGCAGTAGGGATCGCTAAAGCGTATCATTTGTCTGATTTAGTTATCGGTTTAACCATTATTGCAGTCGGTACCAGTCTGCCAGAACTCGCCGCTTGTATTGCCGGAGTCTTAAAAAAAGAAGATGACCTTGCGATCGGTAACATAGTTGGTTCAAACTTATTCAATATTCTAGCGGTACTTGCTATACCTGGCATTATAGCGCCTGGCGCTGTTGATGCAGCGGCGAGTACCCGTGATTTTTATATGGTGCTTGCAACAAGCAGCGCACTTGCAATACTGATCTTATTATCTGGACGCGCCAGACAGCTAAAACCATGGCATGGCGTAGTATTACTTATTACATTTATCGCATACCAGGCATTACTCTTCCTATCTTAGCAATGGGTGCGATACGTTAAGCAGCAATTTAAAGAGAGACCAAGAAATGGTAGATGCAAATCAACTACGCCAATGGGGTACTAAGGTCATCGATATCGAGAAACAAGCACTCGATAATCTGTATCAGTACATTGACTCTTCAGAATTTGCCCAAGCTTGCCAATTAATATTGCAATGCACAGGTAAAGTTATCGTGATGGGCATGGGCAAATCAGGACACATTGGCAACAAGATTTCAGCCACACTAGCCAGCACAGGTACACCTGCATTTTTTGTGCATCCCGGTGAAGCTAGCCATGGCGACTTAGGCGTATTGAGTGAGAACGATATCGTACTTGCGATTTCAAATTCAGGTGAGTCGAGTGAGATCTTAACCTTAATGCCAGTCATTAAGCGCATGGGGCTGCCAATGATCTCTGTCACGGGTAAGCCAGATTCTAATATGGCGAAGCTGGCGCAACTGCACCTTTGCATTGAAGTACCAGAAGAAGCTTGCCCACTTGGGCTTGCACCAACGTCGAGCACCACAGCAACATTAGTCATGGGCGATGCCCTAGCGGTTGCGTTATTGCAAGCGCGCGGCTTTACTCAAGATGACTTTGCACTGTCTCACCCCGGCGGTAGCCTAGGGCGAAAATTGCTACTTAAAGTCAGTGATGTCATGCATAAGGGCTGTGAGTTACCAAGTGTGCAAAATGATATCTGTATTACTGAGGCGCTGTACGAGATCTCTAAAAAAGGCTTAGGCATGACAGCGGTTGTTGATGCCAGCAACACCTTAGTCGGTATTTTCACCGATGGTGACCTACGCCGGGTTATCGACGCTGAAGTCAATTTACGCACTACTCCTATCGCAGAGGTGATGACTAAAGGCTGCGTCACCATTACCGATAACGTGCTTGCAGCAGAAGCATTAAAAGTCATGGATACTAAGAGTATTAATGGTTTAATCGTGATTAACGACAAACAACAGCCTGTTGGCGCATTAAACATGCTAGATATGGTCAAAGCAGGAGTAATTTAATATGTCCAAGCAAGGTTTATACGGCCCTATTAGCGATGTAGTCTGGCAAGCAGCCAGCAAGATAAAACTACTCATTTGCGATGTTGATGGCGTGTTTTCCGACGGCCTAGTCTATATGAGCAACAGCGGTGAAGAACTTAAAACATTCCATACTCGTGATGGATATGGCGTACGCTCAGTATTATCTAGTGGCATCCAAGTGGCGATTATCACCGGTCGTAAATCACAAATCGTTGAAGACAGGTTTACCGCTCTAGGCGTTACCCACATCTACCAAGGTGTCGATAACAAGTTAGCCCCCTATAATGAACTGCTATCACTTTATAATGTTAGCCCTGAAGAGGTCGCTTATATTGGTGATGACATGGTGGACTTGCCCGTTATGCAGCAGGTTGGTCTTTCCGTTTGTGTGGCCGATGGTCACCCATATGTAAAACAACATGCAAAAATGACCACCCATATTAAAGGCGGCCACGGCGCCCTACGCGAACTCACTGATTTACTACTATTAAGCCAAGACAAGTTTGACTCAGCTCATGGGATGAGTATATGAACCGCGTCACCCTTGCGATAATCGCACTTTTTGGCACTGCACTTTTGCTCTATTGGCAAGTTCAGTCTAAAAAAAGCGAGCAGGAGCTGAATATCGATACAAGTCAGCGACCCGACTATATTATCGATGATCTACGTAGCATCGAATATAACGAGTTAGGCTTCATCAATAGCGAAGTAACAGCGAAACACATGGAACACTTTGATAGCGTCAATATGACCTATTTTACTGAGCCTGTTTATCTCATTTACCCTGATGATGGCCTAGCCGAATGGCGACTTAAAAGTGATAAAGGCAGCCTGAATAAAGTCACTGGCAAGGTAACGCTAGAAAACAATGTTATTATCGACTCGATTAGCCCAGAAGAGCCGATACAGACGTTAAGCACCAGCTATTTAGATCTTGATTTGAATACTATGATCATGACGTCAGATGAAATTATCCACGTCACTGGCAACGAATTCGTCATTCAAGGTGTAGGCTTATATGCCGACCTGAATGCCCAGAGCGTAAAACTAATCAGCCAAGTAGAAGGTATCTACGAAGCTCAGTAACGCCAACATATTGAACAATTTTACACTCATACTAGCTAAAGAAAACGCTTTAGCTGAGTAGAAGGACGCTATGAAATACAATCAATCTATCCTTGCAGGCCTATTTTGTCTGCTCAGTTTCAGCTCTGTTGCTAAAGTTGATGACCTGATGCAAGAGGTGAAAATTGCGGCCGCTAGCCAAGAAGCTGATATCAAGAATAATCAGGTTATCTTTTTTGGGCCTGTCGAAGTCACTCAGGGCACAATCAAGATGAATGCCGATAAGCTACGGGTTTTCTCAAAAGAAGATAAGAGCGGTAAAACGCTTGTGGCGACTGGTAACCCAGCCACTTACACCCAAATAATGGATGATGGACGCCCGGCAACGGCTAGCGCAAAAGAGATCCGCTACGAACTTGCTACGCGCACACTCACCTTAGTCGGCGAAGCCACCCTAGCGCAAGACGGTAGCCAGGTCACAGGTAACCGCATTAAATACAACATCAGTTTGCAACAGCTTATTGCAGAAAGTACTGGCAAGGGCGATGACAGAGTTATCACCATTATTCAGCCTGAAACCTATCAGGAAGAGAAACCAGAATCGCCAGCGAAAAAGCAGGAACAGCAATGAACCAAATCACCTTAAAAGCGGTCAATCTTGCTAAGAGCTATAAAAATCGTGCCGTCGTACAAGATGTTAGCTTAACCGTAAAGACAGGTCAGATTGTTGGTTTGCTTGGCCCAAACGGTGCAGGAAAAACAACGACATTCTACATGGTGGTTGGCCTAGTACAGAGTGATAAGGGTAAGATCTTTATTGATGATGACGATCTTACGCTCGATCCTATGCATTTACGCGCCCGTAAAGGTATCGGTTACCTACCTCAGGAAGCCAGTATTTTTAGAAAGCTGTCAGTACGTGACAACATCATGGCCGTCTTACAGACTCGTCATGACATCAATAACGAGCAACGTGAAGAACAACTTGAGCATCTACTCGAAGAGTTTCATATCACTCACATTCGTGACAGCCAAGGTATGGCATTGTCTGGAGGCGAACGCCGCCGGGTAGAAATTGCTCGGGCACTCGCAGCTAATCCAAAGTTTATCTTGTTAGATGAGCCGTTCGCGGGTGTTGACCCCATTTCAGTTATCGATATTAAAAAAATTATTGAACAACTTAAGAGTCGCGGTCTGGGCGTACTGATCACCGATCATAATGTTCGCGAAACTTTGGACGTTTGTGAGCGTGCTTACATAGTAAGCCACGGAAATCTGATTGCTGAAGGTACACCTGCCGAAATCTTGGACAACCAACAGGTTCGAGCGGTGTACTTAGGTGAACAATTCAGGCTATAGTTAATTCACAGTATGGAAGCTGAAAAACTCAATATGGAATTATTTCCAAAAAAAAATCAACGTGTTGAGTTTTTGAGCAACCTTCGCCAGTTCAACGAGCTTTAACGTTTAACTACAGTGTAGGGAATAGCGGTAAAATGAAAGCGTCACTCCAGCTCAAAATGGGTCAACAGCTCACTATGACTCCCCAGTTACAACAGGCCATTCGCCTGTTACAACTGTCTTCTTTAGAGCTGCAACAAGAGATCCAACAAGCATTAGATTCTAATCCGTTACTGGAGCTAGATGAAGAGCAGTCAGATGGCGATATGATCAACGATGAAGATCACTCTGTAAATGACTCTAATAGTGAACTCACCCAAGATAGCGCAAGCGTTGACACCTCCGAAGCCCTCACCCAAGATTCCATGCCCGATGACCTGCCTATGGATACCACTTGGGATGAAGTCTACACCGTTTCCTCTAATGCTAGCTCAGGCGTAAGTCGTGAAGATGACATGCCATTCCAAGGCGAGACTAGCGAAGGCTTATATGAGCATCTTGAGTGGCAAAAGAACCTCACCCCATTTTCAGATAACGATCTTGCTATCGCCACCGCGATTATTGATGCGATCGATGAACGAGGTTATTTAACCCAGAGCTGTGACGAAATTCTCGAAGCGATGGGCGATCCTGAAACTGAACTCGATGAAGTCGAAGCCGTTTTAAAACGAATTCAACATTTTGATCCTATCGGTGTTGCCGCCCGCAACTTAAGTGAATGCCTACTTATCCAGCTAGCACAATATGCCGCAGATACACCGCACATTGAAAATGCAAGATTACTGATTAAAGACTATTTAGACCTTATTGCGGGGCGTGATTTTAGGCAGTTAATGCGTAAAACCAAACTCAAAGAGGATGATTTACGTGAGGCGATCACACTGATCCAAACTCTTAACCCAAGACCTGGGCTTGCCATTGCACGCAGTAAAGATGAATACGTCATTCCCGACGTGTCTGTCAGCAAGAAAAAAGGTCGCTGGGTGGTAGAGCTAAATCCTGACTATATGCCTAAGATTAATGTTAATCAGCATTACGCATCAATGGCGCGTAGCACAACGAATCAGGCCGACGGTCAATTTATCCGTGGCCACCTGCAAGAAGCTAAGTGGTTTATAAAGAGCCTGGAAAGCCGCAACGACACCTTATTGAAAGTGACAAACTGTATCGTCAAATTCCAGCAAGGCTTTTTTGAGTTCGGTGAAGAAGCCATGAAACCTATGGTACTCAATGACATTGCCGAAGCTGTTGAAATGCATGAATCTACCATTTCACGCGTTACCACACAGAAGTACATGCACACCCCAAGGGGCATTTTTGAACTAAAATATTTCTTCTCAAGCCATGTGGGTACCGACGATGGCGGAGAATGCTCATCGACAGCAATTAGGGCATTTATTAAGAAATTAGTCGCAGCTGAAAACCAGAGGAAACCGTTAAGCGATAGCAAAATGGCCCAGCTTCTGGCTGAACAAGGGATTAAAGTTGCTAGACGTACGATTGCAAAATATCGAGAAGCGATGCTGATCCCGCCCTCAAACCAACGTAAGAGTTTATAACTCAAAATTAGGCACATGGAGGATCGATAATGCAAATCAACCTGACAGGACATCACATCGAAATCACCGATTCACTACGCGGTTATGTAGAAGAGAAATTTACAAAGCTTGAACGACATTTCGATCAGATCAATAATGTGCACGTTATTTTGAATGTACAAAAAATGCAGCAGATTGCCGAAGCTAAAATTCACCTTAAAAAAGGGGAAGTATTTGCTATTTCGGAACATGCAGATATGTATGCTGCAATAGACTCCCTGATCGATAAACTAGATCGTCAGGTTATTAAACACAAAGAGAAGCTGACTAAACACTAACGATGGAACTAAGTACCATCCTGCAGCCGGAGTGCACTACCTGCGCCACTCCGGGCAGTAAGAAAAAAGTACTGGAGTTAATCAGTGACATTGCCGCTGTCCAGTACCCAACCCTTTCTTCACAAGAGATCTTTGAAAGTCTCTTGGCACGAGAGAAAATGGGTAGCACGGGAATAGGTAATGGTATAGCGATTCCTCATGGAAGGCTGTCGAATATAGAACGTCCAGTTGCAGTATTAGTTAAATGTGAAGTTCCTATCCCATTTGACTCATTCGATAAGCAGCCTGTCGATATTCTATTTGCTTTATTGGTGCCATCTGATCAGTGTGAGCAACATTTAGCAACACTGTCTTGTATGGCTGAAAAACTCAACGATAAAGCGGTGGTTAAGCAGTTGAGAAAGACCAGCAATGAATCAGAGCTATACCAAGTCATTACCCAATAGCTAACTACTCAGGTCTTTAAGTTATTTATTTTTTACACAAAAGGTAAATGATTTAAAGACCTAAGTAATTATTACAGCAATATTATTTATTCTTATTCACCCGCTCAACTTCTTGCTTTCAGCCTTAAAAAAGTTAATCTATACACTTACACAATATAACCACAAAAATCATACATTTTGTTTAATGTCTATCAGGTAATCATACGATGAAGCTTGTTTTAGTCTCAGGTCGCTCCGGTTCAGGTAAGTCCGTTCTATTAAGAATGCTAGAAGATCTCGGCTATTATTGTGTCGATAACCTGCCCTTGCCAATGATGGGGACCTTACTCAAAGAGCTATCGGGTAACACTAAGCTTGTCGCCATCAGTGTCGATATTCGTAACCTGCCAGAAAAGAAAGATGAGCTGGTTAAGCACCTCACTTTTCTGCCTGATGGGGTTGAGTTATTAAGCTTTTTCCTTAACTCAAGCGATGAAGTGCTACTTAAACGTTATAACGAGACCCGTCGTCTGCACCCTTTATCGCACGATAACATTTCGCTTAAAGAGGCCATTGCGCTAGAAGGTCGCTTGCTAGAGCCGCTAGCCAACATTGTCGATCATTATATCGATACCTCAAATCTCAACATTTACGATCTTAATGATCAGGTGCGTGAGATCCTACTTGGCAATCTTGATAAAGAGTTGATGATCAACTTCGAATCGTTTGGTTTTAAACATGGTATGCCAACCGAAGCTGACTTTATGTTTGATGTACGTTTTTTGCCAAACCCACATTGGGAGCCCGACCTGCGCCCTATGACTGGGCTCGACCAACCAGTACAAGATTTCTTAAATGAACGCCCAATGGTCAACCTGTTTATTAAACAGATTGAAGATCTACTCGAAACTTGGTTACCCGATCTAGAACGTAACAACCGTAGCTACCTTACCATTGCGATTGGCTGTACCGGTGGCCAACACCGATCGGTTTATATCACTGAGCGCCTTGCTGCTCACTTCAAAGATGGCAAACATAAAATACAAGTCCGCCACCGTGAGCTAAAAAATGCCGACCATTGAACGTGAAGTTACCATCTGCAATAAACTAGGTCTTCACGCTCGCGCTGCCACAAAACTCGTTGTTTTAGCCTCCGAATTTGATGCTGAGATCACCATCATTCAAGGTGAGAAACAAGCCTCGGCTACAAGTGTACTAGGCTTATTGATGTTAGAAACAGGAATGGGAAAAACGGTACAACTCGTTGCAACCGGGACAGACGCCCAAGCAGCGCTCGATGCCATTTGCCAATTAATTGATGCCAGATTTGATGAAGATAATTAATTCGTTATTTTCCTAATGAATTTCCTAGCTACCGCACATAAATACTCTTGAGTTACGTTATGATAAGCGCCTTTAAAACGACCCAGTGAGGGAGCTATGCCGATTGAAGTCTTAGATAATCAAACAACTGACCAACGTCTCAATCAGCTGACTCAAGCATTAGGCAACGGTATGTTTGTCCACGTCCGCAACATGTTGCAGGATATGGCTGCAACGGACATTGCTTTTATTCTCGAATCTTCTCCACCTCGTACTCGTCAAGTGCTATGGCAACTGATTGACCAGGAACACACAGGTGAAATCCTCGACGAACTCGGTGAAGAGCTTAAAGACAGTCTCATTGCTCAGATGAGTCCAGAGCGCGTTGCAAAAGCCGCCGAAAACATGGACACCGATGACTTAGCCTATATTTTGCGAAGCCTGCCTGACAGCATCTTTAAGCAAGTTTTGCAGTCAATGACCAAGCAAGATCGCGTGCGTGTCGAACAAGCGCTGTCATACCCTGACGACACTGCTGGCAGCTTGATGAATACCGATACGGTTACCTTAAGGCCAGACGTCAATATCGACGTGATTTTGCGCTACTTGCGGATCCGCGGTGAACTTCCGCAAGCCACAGACATGCTATATGTGGTCGATAAACAAGACAGCGTGTTAGGTGGTGTACGTATTGCAGATCTGCTGACCTGTGACCCAAACGCCTCAGTACGTGAAATAATGGTGTCGGATCTTGAAGGGATCCCTATTGGCATGTCTGACAGCGAAGTGGCGCAGCTATTTGAACGACATGACTGGGTGTCGGCCCCCGTTATCGACGCTGACAACAAGCTACTTGGCCGTATTACCATCGATGACGTGGTCGACGTTATTCGTGAAGACGCCGAACACTCTATGATGGGCATGGCAGGTATGGACGACGATACTGATACCTTTGGTCCAGTATTAAAAAGTACCTTTCGCCGCTCACTATGGTTAACCGTTAACTTATTCGCGGCATTACTCGCGGCATCAGTCAGTAATATGTTCGAAGGCACGATTGAACAATTTGCCACGATCGCGATTCTGATGACTATTGTTCCCAGTATGGGCGGCGTTGCTGGTAACCAAACTTTAGCTCTGGTTATTCGCGGTATTGCCCTTGGCCAAATCGGTAAAAGCAATTCTCGCTGGTTGATAGGTAAAGAGCTCGCCATTGGCTTCCTCAACGGCTTGCTGTGGTCTGTTCTCGTTTTTGTCGCTGTATGGATATGGAAAGGCGATATCGCCTTGGGAGCCTTGATTGCTGGCGCTATGCTCATCAATATGACGGTAGCGGGTCTTGCAGGGGCAACGATCCCTCTTATGCTAAAGAGGATGAACATCGATCCTGCATTAGCAGGGGGGATGGTATTAACCACTGTCACCGACGTGATTGGCTTATTTGCCTTCCTAGGCTTAGCCACGATTTTCTTACTTAACTAGTTATCAAGTTCGTTATCAAATTAGTTATTAAAGACTAATCAAAAGGCCGCTATTGCGGCCTTTTGATTACAAATCCTATTGCTTTAATGGGGCATCAAAACCGTAGTCAGCGAGGATCATTTGCCCGGGTTCAGAGAGAATATACATCGCCAGTTTCCAGGCATCTTGTTGGGCATCATCGAGTACAATCAAACCATAATTAGCTCCAACACTTAAAGGCTCAGGCAGCTGAACAACTTGCAGATCTTTGACCTCTTTCTGAGCCAGCACCGCATTGGTGCAATAAGTCAAAAACAGATCGGCGCGTTTATTTTCCATCACCCAAGCATAGGTATTACGGCCTTTAGGCGCTTTTGCACTGTTTTCACCACCGGTGAGCTGCAATGCTTTGGCTTCTAGCTTAGCCGTCGCTCCAGCCTGTAAGTGGTCAGCCTTTGCAAATATTTTCCAGGCGTAGTCACCTGAAGGATCGGCTTTGGGCGTTGAGGTACCTAATCGCACGTTAGGATCAAGCATCGCAGCTAGCACCCCCTCGCTGTTGATCTTGACACTCGGCTGAGCAATGGCACACATCTGATTGCGCGCAAACATCACTACGCTACTGCCCTTCCCCCCAGCTTGTAATGCTTGTGGGTGCTTCATATTGGCAGAGGCAAACACGTCTGTGTTTTCACCTGACTCTATACGCTTAAGTAATAATCCTGACGGTCCAAAATCAGCATGAACGGTTTGCTCACTCGCTGCCTGATAGGCACTAACAATATCATTCATAGCATTTTTTAAACTGCCTGCCGCTCTCAACTCAATGGGGTTAGCATTAACAGCAAAAGGTAAGCTTAGAAGTGAAACTAGCATCCATTTTTTCATCATTTTTTCCATTATCAATATTCGTTTTTAAATAAAGGCACTCATTTTAAGCAATGACAAATCATCTATAACCAAATAACAATACTTGCCTTTTAGCAAACTAACTTTAGTTGCCAAACCCGAGAGTTCAATCACGGTATCATTAGGCAGACAAGACAAAAAGTCTCATCCCCCCTCATATTACTGCCGCCATAAATCATAGCAGTCTTAGAGACCGACTTTAGCTCAATTTCATATATTGATAGGAATAAATAACACCGACACGACAGCAGGTTAGGACATAAAAAAGCCACTCAAGAGTGGCATTAATTCAACGCATTAACGATTGCACGTTATGCGTTTGGCATCGGGCTTAAAATAATCTCTACACGACGATTTTCAGCGCGACCTTGTTTCGTTTGATTCGAAGCAATTGGCTTTGACTCACCCATACCATGTGAAGCAACTCGCTGCGCTGGTACCTTTTGATGAGTTATGTAGTTCGCCACCTCACTCGCACGCACTTGCGATAACCTTAAGTTATATGACTCGGCGCCAGAACTATCAGTATGGCCCATTACATTTAACTTGGTTTCATCATATTCAAGCGCGACCAACACAACGCTATTTAGCACTTGCTGAGCACGCTGACTTAAGTCCGTTTGATCGACACCAAACGTCACGTCATTTGGCATATTAAGGATAATGTTATCACCGCTACGTGTCACACTGACACCAGATGATTGCAGCTGCTTACGAAGCTCAGCTTCCTGCACATCCATGTAGTAACCAATACCGCCACCTAATGCAGCGCCCGACGCAGCACCGATCAATGCACCTTTACCGCGATCGTTTTTACTTGAAGACGCAACGCCAATCGCCGCACCAGCAATAGCACCAATCAGGGCGCCGTTGGTCGCTTTAGCATTTTGAGATTCGTTGGAATAAGGATTAGTTGTTTGACAACCAGACACCATCATGGCGGCGATAAGGCCACCAGCAAGATAAGAACTACGCTTTACGCTCATTTGAACCACTCCCAACCACTTGTGTGAGTCACAAAAGCGGCCACTTATAAGTTGTATTTGCAAAGCAGTATATAAACCACAGCAAATTAGACAATGGACTCGCTTGTTAAGTGATTCAAAATCGAGCAATTAACACTGAATTAATAGCGTAGCCAATAGCCTCTGCCGTAGCGCAGCTCTGCTGTCCCCCGACATATCTACGCACCAATATAGTGCGCACGCGCACCATTTTTGAGCAAGATTTCGCAGGTTCCATGCATAACAGTAAGCTCGGCAAATTTAACCTTATGAAATGTAATGATTTTAAATATATTGCGGCTTTGGCATATGTTAAGCATATATATTATTGAGTATTCACAGACACTAAAAAAATAATAACAAACTCTGTTTCGTGAGTAACGACAAGGTCAAGCTAGACAACCTTGCCATGGGAACTCCGTCACCACGCTCAAAGACGTCCAAACCACTGATGTTTTAACATTAGAACTTAAAAAGAGAATGCCGATGGATGCTATGAACCTGAACCTTAAAGTTATCAACGAAGTCAAAAATAACGGCCGTTTGTTATCGGACGTTGCTAAAGATTATGGACTGTCGACAAAAACCGTTTATCACATTATTCATGAAAATGAGCGAGGTTCAAAATCAACTTCTTTGCCCATTATGCAACAGACCAAACAGCTCGCTTTACGTATAAAGCAGCTACTCGGTCGTCGTTAAATTAACAGGCTGTACCCTGTTAAAGCAGAGGCGGGAAACACTATTTTTCGCCCCAACGAAATCAAAAAATTAACGCGCTAACTCTATTCAAATAAAATACGCTTAATGTGATTTTCGCCTCTGCACCCCATCATTAATCCATTAGCAACTATTGAAAGGTTGTCAGTCGATAGCCCAGAGACTCATCATCATCTTTGTTTAGCACCATGGTGTAATTCCCCGCTTGACTAAATTGCACAACATCTGACTGATACAATAAAGTTAATGTGTCATTTTCATCTTCAAAAACCACACTAATTTCATAGTCATCAGAAGGTAAGCTAATCACGCCTAGCTCAGTGAACTCGAGTCCTGTAAGCTTGTATTGGGCAGACTCAATCGTCTCGCTTGCTCGTACAAAATAGATCATCAATTCGTCAAAATCAGAGACCAAATTGGCCAAACTAATCTGGTGCTCATAGGCTCTTGGACGATGATCGTGACTGATGGTCATGCCATTGGTTTGGCCCATTTCATCTTCATACAATAAAATGGACTTGCTTTCGTCTTGATTGAAGGTCACCAATAGATTATTTGCAAGAACAGCGTTCGTTGTACTGTCGACAATACTCACGCCATAATCGTTATAGCCAATGTCCTTAAATTCTGTGAGTTGGTTTTGATTCAGATCATAAAGATATTGCGACTCTTCGTTACTCACAATCTGCGCATTGATTGTATGAGTCGCATTTAACCCGTTAAAGAAGCGAAACTCTGCATTGGCATCAATATTTGCGTGCGTTTCAGGCGTCCCTGTAGAATCAACATTATCGACCGTCAGCTTAGGAACCCCAGGGCCAAAGCTATTGCGAATAATTAATTTATACACAGTGTTAGCATTCAGTTCGAGTGTCGCGGTGGTATAAATTGGTACTGTTTCCCCGCTTTTAGTGAGGTAGAGTACATATTCTCCGGTATCGTACATCTGCTCAGTGGTGTGCTCTTTGTAATTAAGAGAATCAAGCATTACTGCTGAGCCAAACTCCTCACCTTGTTTGGCAAAATACAGATCAAAACTAGGCTCTCCCATCGCAGCATGTGCAACTAACACCTGCATCTTACTGTAATCACCACTTTCATCATTATTAAGTTCATCCATTTCGCTACGGTTATAGTTAATATCGACAAACTCGGGCTCGCTATAATCTCCAACTAGCATAAACAGATGGTTTTCAGTGTTACCCAACTCAACAATCGACTGATAGAGGGATTGCTCATCATTTGTCGCATCAAACCCTGTAATTTCTAACTCTACGTTCCCCGTCAGATACTCATATCTAGGCATAGTATCGGCGTATTCAACGTCGGAGTATGGATAGTCATCCAATACTAACCTTGTCGCAGTGCTATTTGGCGAAGCATTATAATATTGGATATAACTACTGTTGCTGCTTGATTCATTATCATCAGAGCTACAGCCTGCCATGCTTAGCAATACTAATGACAAACCAGCGCCTGCCCACCGTGTAAATTTCATTTATCTTCCTTAACTAATTAGCAATAAGTGCGCTACTTATGACACTCAAAATACGTCAAGAACTGTCAGATTGTGAAATGAACAGCAAGGCTTTGAATAGCTTTGTAAACTTGTGTGAGTTTTCGAAAATATGCCTGTAAAACGGCAAGATTGAACAGATAAATGGTCAGGAAACGCATTTCAGAAACAAAAAAGCAGCCTTACTAAAGCCGCTTATTTATGGGGTAAATATCAATCGGACGAGCTAACTTGCCAATAACACTCTAAATTGATTCGCGAGTTTCTTATCGTCTTGTCGACCATATTTGATCAACAGATCCTCTCGACCATCACCGTTAAGATCTTCTGTCTTTAACATGCCACCTTCGACAGGGAGTTTAAGCTCATGCTTTTGTGCGTCACGGCTAAACAAGCTATCACCGCGCTGGCCTAAATAGACTTTCAAGGTCGACTCATCATCAGACAGCAACAGATCTTTTAAACCATCACCATTGAGATCGGCCAGCTTCACCACTGGGCTACCGGTTTGTCCCGAGCTCAAACTAAAATTAAGCTCTACCTCTTTAGTGACGTTTGAGTCATCACTAAAACGACCATTCGAGTCCATCTTAAACAGATGAACATCTTGGTCTATACTGCCCGACAGTAATGCGCCGATAATTTGCGACACTCCAATATCGAAGCCAGCAACCATCACTTCATCTTTATCGTCATTATCGATATCGATAAACTCCAAGCCCGTTAATGTCCCCTCAGCCCTAACAACACTGCTAGCCACCTTCGGGAAAGCTAACTTTCCTTGCTTGTTTTCCCCCAGATAGATCTCATAATCGTTAACTCTATCGAACACGCCGCTGCTCTTGGTATAACGGATCACCATATCGGTGATACCGTCATTATTGAGATCTTTAAGCTCTTCGACTTTGCGGTACACCAGCTCACTTTGATCTAATTGCTCTCCATAAGCATCACGCTTATTCCACCAGTCAATTCCGCTGATAGGCTGGCTCACCGAAATAAACTCAGCAATAGGATCAAAGCCCCGAACACCTTCTGAAGTATTTCTACGTTCTAGGCTTTGAGCTTCGACTTGAGTTTCATTTTTGGCTTGAATTCTCGCTTGAGCTTTGCTTTGAACGCTGCTTTGAATTTTGACTTTAGCTTGAGCATTGGCTTGAGTTTCTATGCCAGCTTGAGTCTGCTTATAAACTTCCAGCTCCCCCTCACCAATTTTGACGATATCGACCAAACCATCGAGATCAATATCACTGACATAAAGTGTAGACTGAGTATAAGTCGCGCCATCATCAAACAAACGAGACTGAGGTTTAATCGGCAGAGTTTGGCGCACAAAACCTTGTTCTGCGGCCAAGAAAAGGTGTACTTGATTAAAGTCATGGATCAAGATGTCATCGCGTTGATCGCCATTAAGATCCTCAATAAACTCACCACGACTAATAAAGTCAGGCCGATCTTTAAATGATAAAGAATCGATGTTAGCCACAGCTTCAATCTGCAATTGTCCGACACGATCATTATTAACCAATACTTGCAGCTTATCTTGAGAAAGAAAATATAGCTGCTGCAGTTCACCAGCCTGATACTGCGTGATATCAAAACTGTGCAGCATTTGAGGCAACTCAAGCTTAAAGGCCAGCGTATATTGACCCTGTTCGAGTTTATAGATAGCCATCCAGCGATGGCTCAAGCCATCAACGCCAAATGCAACTAACTCTTTACCCGGTTGCGATAACAGGTCGGCAGCGATAATCGGGTGAGTTAACTCAAAAGGCGCGTTAATGGTAGATTCGGTAAAGCTCAACGTCGAATTAGCACTAACATTGAATGATAAGCAGCCCCCGAACAAAGCCGAGGCCGTAATAAATCCTTTGCAAACTGACCTCATATTGAAGCGCTCCATACAGTCCCTATCTCATCATGATTATCCTGTCTCTGAAACTAGCGGTTTTCCCAGCAGAGTAAAACCACTAGTTAACAGTTTGTAACATAAGGAGCCGCTAATTCAGAATTAATCAGCTTTAACGCCTTTAAAGCTCCAATAGTTAGCGCCTAACCAATTAATTATCAGTCCAGCCAACACGCCAGAGGCAAAACTAATAAAAGTATTTATCGCCCCCCAGCCTAGGAGAAAGGTCAATAAGTAAAATACCGATAGGTTTAACATCGCAGCGATACTCCCCACCGTCATAGACATAAATAGTTGGCGCATATGGGGGGCTTGATGACGCCCCCTAAATGTCCAGTATCTATTCACAAACCACGACAATATTACCGCAGCAGCAAACGCAGCGACTCTTGCTGGGAGCAAGGGCAATGCGAGGATGTTCACTAGCCCAAAAAATACGCTTGCATCGAAAATAAATACGCCGCCACCAACAATAAGAAAACGTAGTAGCGGTTGGTTTTCGAGCCCCAATGAAGCGCGCTTTGACGGCATATTCATGCTTAACGACGATGGCACTTGAGCAGCCCTCGATATTTATTACTCGCCACTTTAACGCAGCGAGAGAACGCTGGTTCAGTCAGCTTTTCATTGCTTAAAACGAGATAAAAAGTGCTCTCACTAACTTGCTTCATACTGTTGATTTTGGCCGCTTGACCAGCACTGTAAAAACGTGCTGAAAACGGTTGTTTCTGCCAATAATATGTTGCTAATGCATCGCTACGCTGGGCCAATAACCAGCGCTCACTCTTGTCTTTTCCTGCTCCAAAATGAAGTACAAAAGTGGTGGCCACCAGCAATACGGGAATACATAGAGCAATAATATTTAATCCCGGTAGTTTGCTCTTACGCCACGCGTATCCAAGCAACAAGGCTAAAGCTGGGATCCCAGGTAGCACATAAGCCGGAAGAATATTGCCTGCTAAAGTAAATAGCAGCATAGGAGCGATCATCCAGCAGACTAAATAGCCCACAAGTCCACAGGCTGGCTCACTAGCCCCCTCTTGAGTTTGCTTACCTTTAATCTCTGTCGCTATTTTGTAGAACGCTCTAGGTAAAAACAGTGACCACGGCATGGCAGCTACAACGAAGTAAAACCAGATAGTTCCTCTCACTTCATCATGAGCCGAGCCATATAGATCTCCTTTCCAGCCGCTATCAACAAATCTAGACCAGTGCTCTCCCACAAGAAAATAGTTAAGGAATCCTGGCGTTGCCTGCTCTGCAATCACATACCAAGGTAGCGCGATGGCTAGCATTAACAAGGTGCCTGTTAACAATGGAGTACGCTGCCACAATTCTCGCCACATTCTTATTGGCCCATATTGCCATAGCAGCCACAGGCCAACTCCTATCGAAAACAACACCAAAGCCACAGGCCCCTTGGCAAGTAAACCAATAGCTAACCCAATAAAAGCCAAATAGCCCCAGACTTTGCCCCCTTGCCAGCACAGATAAAATCCGCCCATAGCGAGGGTCAGCCCAAGGGTGAGTGCCATATCGGTCATCACGGCCCCCGCACTGATGGTAAATACCACAGTAGAAGCTAAGATAATCAATATTGAAATAACTGGTAGGCGTAGCCGTTTCGCAAAGGCTGCCACGACAACCAGTGTCAACATCGCTGCCAACCAATGGGGAAAGCGTACCGCAAACTCGTTAACCCCGAATGCCAATATCGATCCCGCACTCAACCAAGTGTGCAGTGGCGGTTTCCCCCAGAAGGGAACATGATAATCAAACAACGGGGTCACCCAGTTCCCCGTCTCTACCATTAAACGGGCCATCTCACCGTACCGTGCTTCGGTAGTATCCATGAGTGGATACCAAGGCAATAGCAGCAGTCGAGTTAACACCACCAATAACAGTACAGTAATACCTTTATACATATCCCGAGTTTTGCCTACCTCACAAGCCTGAAGCATTACTTGGCCTCCAGGTAACTAACATTATCTTTTTGAGCTCCATTAAAGGAAGGAGCCTGGAGGGTTCTCGCTTTCACCTGCGCTAAGGATTGCCTGTAAGCCACCTCTTCGATTAAATACAGTGGTCTTTGCTTTACTTCAACAAACACCCTGCCAAGATATTCACCAATTAAACCAAGTGCGAGCAGTTGCACACCGGCAAGCGCCAATTGCACCACCATCAAAGACGGGTAACCCGCAACACTTTCGCCAAAAACAAGCGTGTTCGCCACGATCCAGCCGCCATAAATAAACGCACTCAGTGCAGTAAATACTCCGCACCAAGTTGCGAGCCTTAGTGGTTTAAAGCTAAAAGATGTAATGCCGTCCATCGCTAAACCAAATAACTTGCCATAATTCCATTTCGTTTCACCAACAAAGCGTGGATCACGGTCAAACTCTAAGGTCTTTTGTGAGAAACCGGGCCAGCTAAACAAGCCTTTCATAAAGCGGTTACGTTCCGGTAGCATCTTAATACTGTCTACCACCTGACGGCTCATTAGCCTGAAATCACCCACGTTTTCGGGCACTGGTGAATCTGAAACCCAATTCATCAGTTTGTAAAAACAACCTGCAGAGAAACGCTTAAACCAAGTCTCTCCCAAGCGCTTTTTACGTTTCATGTTGACTATCTCATACCCGGCGCGCCACTGCGCTAACATAGCAGGGATCAGCTCTGGCGGATCTTGCAAGTCAGCATCAAGCATAATCACCACTAACCCTCTTGCATGATCAATACCTGCTGACATCGCTGCTTCTTTGCCAAAATTACGACTCAATTTAATACATTGATATTCGTTATCAACCAGAGGTAATTGGCTCACGAGTTGCCAAGAATCATCATGACTGCCATCGTCAACAAATACGATTTCACTGCTATCATCAAGTTCAGATAACACCTTAGTTAATCGCTCAATTAAGGGAGTAATCATAAGAGATTCATTAAATAACGGCACTACAACTGACAAGCAAATCTCAGCACCACTCAGGTTTTTATGGGATGAAGAGTAAGGCATAAGTTTATCCAGCTACTACGAATGTGTTCGTAGCATGCCTAACCTCAAGTCGAAAAAATGTCATTGACATTTTTTCGACATAAAAAGTGCTAAAATCACCGCATATACAGCAGTAACAACCCTATAGATAATGACAATAAAATTACTGATAATTGAAGATAACAGCGATGTTGCAGGGATCCTCGGCGATTACTTTGAAGCGCAAGGAATGGAACTCGATTTTGCCGACAATGGTGAACTTGGACTGTCACTTGCACAAGCCTTCGATTTTGATGCCATTATTCTCGATCTGATGCTGCCAAAACTCGATGGATTAAGTCTTTGCAAAGCACTCCGCTCACTAGGGTGCAGCACCCCCATTTTAATGCTTACCGCGTTAGATAATAAAACCGACTTACTCAACGGTTTTGATTGTGGCGCCGATGACTACTTAGGCAAACCTTTTGATCTAGATGTTGTCGATGCTCGCTTAAAGGCATTGATAAAGCGACATCGTGGCCAAGTGGCTCAAGGCAGCTTAAAGTTTGGCGATATTGAAATTAACATCGCCAAGCATCAAGCAACGCGACAAAAGATGCACTTAGCGCTGACACCAATTACCTATCAAATTTTGTTACTGCTAATCAAAAACGCGCCTAATATCGTAAAACGTGAGCAGATCATTGAGGAAATATGGGGCCAGTCACCACCCAGCAGCGATATATTACGCAGCCATATGTATCAGCTTCGCAATCAGTTAGATAAACCATTTAAACAGCCCATGCTCGCCACAATACCGAAGGTAGGCTTTCGGCTACAAAAAGGAGAGGAGATTTGATACACCGCCTGCTCCACAGAGTCCCATCGGCATCGAGTTTGCCGCATAAATTGCTACTCTATTTTAGTACCATAGCCTTATTCATCGGACTATCCATCTATATCTCTATGCTAAGCCTGATGCAGTGGATTGAAGATGAAGTGAATCAACATGAACTAGAGGCAAGCGCGCCTTTTGCCATAAGCCTATTTCAACAGGGGGCTAAACAGCCGCTAAAAATTGGCTTACATGTACAAGCCTACTATTCCCATGAGCTCATACCTGAGCAGTATGGCGATTTAAGCCAATTTCCCAGAGGATTTTCAGGTGAAGTCGTCGATCGTGAGGCAGCAGGGATATTGCACGAAATATTCAGCTTCAAGCTTTTTGAAGATGACTCTCTTAGCCAACATCAAGAGATCTTCTTATACCGCAATGAATTTAAACTAGATGGAAAAGTACAGCCGCTGTACTTAATTATGCCTGCGGAAAATGTTGAGTTGAGCGATAGCAAGTGGCAATCAATAAACCTATTTGTGCTCAGCTTTATCTGCGTACTTTTTTTGTTATTTGGCTTTGCCATTCATAAGCTCAGCCGCCGCTTAGTTGAACCCGTGGAACAATTGAGCAAGCAGCTCAAGTCTCCCAGTAAGCACCCTAAGTTTACGGTCCCAGCACAATCTGCGACAGAGTTTAGCGAACTCGCCCATAGCCTAAACGACTATCGTCAGCAAAATGAGATGATGATAAAACAAGAGCAAGCCTTTGCCCGCTACGCTAGCCATGAGCTGCGTACCCCGCTGACAGTGGTTTGTGGAGCAGCAAAGCTGCAAGAGCAAAATGATTCTCCTGAGTTTCAAGCACGCCAACGAGACCGCATCCAACGTTCAGCCCATGATATGCAGCACACGGTCGATGCCTTATTAAGCTTAGTCAAACAAGACAAAGGTACTGAAAGTCACGATTTTAGAGCACTGCAACTCAAAGAAATTGAGCAGGTTATCGCGTCTTTATCACTGTTAGCCGAGTCAAAGCAAATTGCGCTGCTGCTTGATTTTAAACAATCTCCCCAGATCAAACCTAGCCCTGCCGTACTGCGGATGTTACTTAGTAACCTTATCAGTAACGCCATCAATGCTAGCGACGCTGGTGAAATAACAATTTGTGTCGATAAACACCAAATAGAAATAACCGATACCGGTCGCGGGCTGAACTCCTCTGAAAATAACGGTATAGATGGGCATGGATTGGGGCTGTTAATTGTCGACAGCTTATGTCAGCGCTATCAGTGGCAATTTAGCTTAGTGGATATCAAGCCTCGGGGTTGTCGGGCAAGTTTAACCTTTCCAGCCGCCTCAGCATAACGGCGCATACTTGCTCCGTTAATGACTTGTTCGTGTAGCAAGTCATTATCGGTATAACTATTTGGTTTACAGCCTGGTTCATTCAATCGCAAGTCATTTTATTACAGATCTCTTTCGCAATACGCCGACTAAAAATCACCGACAAATGCAAAATAATGATGAAGCTTTTGTTTTCAGCAACTCGCCAACAAGAACTAGAGCTGGGTACAATCGTAAAATCGATGGGCGTCCAGTAAGAATAGAGCTTAACCCCAGCTAAAAGGGTTTCAGACTCGGCAAGTTCAGCAAGCAAGCGACTATTAGGCCTTAGCTGCTTAACGCCCATAGAAGGGTATGGTAGGTACGCTAAATAGCTGCCATTGTGAGGCGTAGATAGGCTAAAGAACTGACTCACTCGCCGAGCACCGCCTAGATGCTGCAAGTAATAACGCCCAACAATGCCTCCCATGCTAAAGCCGACTAACACTATCTCGGCGTCAACACCAAAATACTCATCAATTTGTTGCCTCAAATTTTGGGCGGCATGCTCAATACCATGGCGGCCATCAAAAGGGCTAATCGTTGGCGAAAAGCACTCATGCCCAGAGGCTTGCAGTCTTTTTTGCAGCAAGCGCATCACATGACCCGTATTAAAAATACCATGTACTAACACCACTTTCATCCGCTTACTCCCTAGCTAGACTCAATGACAACGTAGCACTTTCAATGCTTATTTGTGCGTCAATTTCCTATCCGAGTCAAATCTTATCAGCCCATATACTCATACTAATTGGTATAAGTCACCAAAGCCTTACTCTCATCGCCTTAGCTTTAAGATTGAGGGTATTTATTAATGCAATTTTGCTATCATTGACTGTCACCTCTGACCGTATTTCAAATGAGCCCAATATTTATGTCGGTAACTACATCGAACCCAACCGCTTTATCCGTTTCTCAAGCATTGAGTCAAGCCATTGCCAAGCGAGCTGATTTCTTACAGCGCTCTGCAGCGCAGCAAACTGATTGTTACCGTATCTTCCACGGTACGGTTGAAGGCTGTAATGGACTCAATATTGATCGTTACGGTAATGCATGGCTCATTCAAAGTTTTCACCAATCACTGACTGAAGATGAGTTAGCAGATGTGACAGAGCAGCTGATGGTGCTAGCTGAACAACCGGTGATCTATAACGATCGTTCAGATAAGAACTCTCGCGTACTGAACCCATTAACTGAGCAATTGCAAGAATTCGCAACCAGCGAACAACAGATGCAAGAGAATGGCATTCAATTTACCACCAAGCTGCGCCATGAAGGTCAAGACCCACTGCTGTTTTTAGATATGCGTATCGGCCGTGAATACGTTGCAGCAAACAGCCAAGGTAAGACGGTACTAAACCTGTTTTCTTATACTTGCGGTATCGGTACTGCGGCTGCAGTAGGTGGTGCTAAGCGCGTGGTTAACGTCGATTTTTCTTCTTTCGCCCTAGCCGCTGGCCGTAAAAATGCAGCCTTAAACCAAGCTGAGGATGTATGTGAATTTATTCAAAGTGATGCTTTTCCTGCCTTACGACAATTTGCAGGCCTTAAAGTGGGCGGTCGCCGCAACCAAAAGCTGCCCTCTTATCCAAAACTGAGTGCGACTCAATTTGACTTAGTGTTTCTCGACCCACCAAGATATGCCAAGAGTGCATTCGGCATTGTCGATCTCATTAATGATTACCAAGGCTTATTTAAACCCGCACTATTAACCACCAAAGCTGGCGGTACTATCGTGTGCTGTAACAATGTCGCTAAAGTTGACCGTAATACATGGTTTGAAAGCTTAGTGCGCTGTGTTGAAAAGCAAGGCCGAACAGTCACACAGTACACCTGGTTAGACTGTCATGCAGACTTTCCCTCATTTGATGGTAACCACCCATTAAAAATCGTAGCGCTGCAATTAAGCTAATACCTCTAAACCAGCTATAAACCAACCCTAAAAAGCGGCCTTAAAAGCCGCTTTTTAACCATCTATTAACCTATCCCCACTCAACCACCTATAAGTAAGCATTAACTTAAAAATAATAACCTACCCCTTGTCCCCTGAGGCTTCGCTATATAACATCCATTTAAAAGCGAAAAAAAGATAAAACAAAGCTAAAGCCATCAAAAGATAAATAAAGTAAAATCATAAAGATAGAGCAATAAAATCCGCAAAATACGTTTTTTATCAGTCCGTATATAAATTAAGCTTTACTTTCTATATTAAAAGCATAAAATCCGCCTCCAAAGACCAACACTCAAACTTTAATAACTATCAATCTATAGGAGATAAAGGTGGACATTTCTGCCTGCAAACCACACAAAAACAGTACGTTCGTACCTGTTGCTGGTTTATCATTTTTTGCTGTCGCATCTGGATTCTTAATGAGCCTTATCCCATTGTCATTAGCGTCATTTGGCATGGATAACTCATTGGTGGCGTGGTTAGCGAGCATCTTCTATTTGGGGATTTTAGTTGGTACAACTTGCATTCAAACTATCGTGGCTAAAGTCGGCCATCGATTTTCTTTGATGCTGTTTTTAGCCATGCTCACCCTAACCATCGTCGCTATGCTCGTCATGCCGACACCGACAGTTTGGTTAGTTGCAAGATTTATAGCAGGCTTTGCAGTAGCGGGGGTTTTTGTTGTTGTTGAGTCTTGGCTATTAATGGCTGATAACGCCAAGCAAAGAGCCAAACGCTTAGGACTGTACATGACCTCCCTTTATGGCGGTAGTGCACTTGGACAGCTGGCGATTGGGCCTTTAGGTGTTAATGGCGTCACCCCATTTTTATGGGTCATTGGCTTATTGATGTTGGCTATCTTGCCACCTCTTTTAGTCAAAAGAGGTCAGCCAGAAACACTAGAGCATCAAAAGATCAGCTTACGTGAAGTCAAGAAGATCAGCCTGCCTGCGATTATTGGCTGCCTTGTATCTGGCATGCTGTTAGGTCCTATTTACGGCCTAATGCCAAGCTATATTAATGGCCAATTTGCCAGTACAGAACGTACTGCGTTTTTAATGGCGGTGATTATTCTAGGCGGAATGCTAGTGCAGCCTTTAGTGAGCTATTTATCGACGAGGATCAGTAAGAGCCTGCTAATGGCATTGTTTTGCCTATTAGGTACTATCGGCATCGTCGGCATCGCCGATAGCGCATCTATCGCCTTTACAACAGCAAGCTACTTTATACTCGGTGCTAGCTGCTTTGCGCTATACCCTATCGCTATCACACTTGCTTGCGAGTCGATGGTGCTGGAAAAAATTGTGGCGGCAACAGAGTTAATGCTACTGAGCTACAGTGTCGGTTCGGTATTTGGCCCTATCATTGCTGAGCACAGCAGTAGCTCGGCGCACTCGTTGATCACCTACCTAGCGGTAGTATTAACGACTACGTCTATTTACATGCTGATTAAGAGCCTGCAAAACACCCGTAGCGGCCACACACCAGCTATTGGCTAATACCTAGCGTAAAATGCGATAAAAAGCGCAGCGAAAGCTGCGCTTTTGCTATCCAGCAACGCAATAAAATATCCCCTCCCAACTAAAGGGCGATTTTTTAGTGAAAAACCACTAAAATGCGCACTAGATGGCTATGTAAATTCGGTTATCGAGAATAGTCAGCATAAATTGTCACCTTCGATGTAGAGTACCTATCAGTGAAATGCGCCCACTTTGATCAACAACAGTGTCTATCTTGCCGCCATATTCAGCAGCCTATGTCTGCGCAAGTTGACGCAAAAACACAAGTCCTAACCCAGCTTCTTAGTGACTTTGAGGTTGAGCAATGGCATGCCCCTGTATTTGGGCCTGATAGTGGATTTCGTAATAAAGCTAAAATGGTCGTTCTGGGCGCCGCACACCAACCTATTCTAGGTATTGTCACGCCTTCGGGGGCACCTGTGAGCTTATGTGATTGCAGCCTATATCCTGACGATATGCAGCAGTTACTGCATCGACTTGAGTTGTTTGTACGCCAAGCAGGGATCCCTCCTTATAATGTTGATAAAGCTAAAGGTGAGCTTAAGTTTATTTTGCTTACCCGCAGCCAAGTCAAAGGTGAATATCTGCTGCGTTTTGTGCTCAACTCTCATAAATCTATCGAACGTATCGAGCGTGAACTCCCTAAATTAGTCGGTGAATATCCACAGATAAAAGTGGTTTCGGTAAATATTCAACCAATACATATGGCGATCCTCGAAGGTGAAGAAGAGATCTTCTTAACTGAAGAAACCCGCTTAGCCGAACAATTTAATGATGTGCCTTTATTTATTCGGCCAAAGAGCTTCTTCCAGACTCACCCTGAGGTCGCAGCAAAACTCTATCAAACAGCCAGAGAGTGGGTTGCCGAGCTTAAGCCCAACTCTTTATGGGATCTTTTCTGTGGTGTGGGTGGTTTTGGCTTGCACTGCGCTGCCAAAGACATTGCTCTAACTGGCATTGAAATCTCAAGCGAGGCCATTGCCTGTGCCAAGATATCGGCAGAGGCTATGGGGCTAACCCAAGTCGACTTTACTGCACTGGACTCTACTGATTTTGCTCACGGGCGTGATGCCAATGATAAACCCGATGTGGTTATCGTCAATCCGCCGAGACGAGGCATTGGGCAAAGCCTATGTGACTCATTATCTATGTTTGCCCCCAAGGCCATTCTGTATTCGAGCTGTAATCCACACACTTTGGCTAAAGATTTAGCCAATATTAAGGGCTACCGAATTCAAAAAGTGCAACTGTTCGATATGTTCCCCCATACCGACCATTTCGAAGTGTTGGTGATGCTGCTAAAAGAAGCATCACTAGATAATCATCGATAAATTAATAACATATGACCCATGTCTCAAAAAATAAGATATGGGGTAAGCAAATGCGACCTGATTCAAGTAAATGCGACATATTGTCCGTGACAGATACTAATTTGCCAATAAGAACTTTATAATAACTCCTTTATTATTAAGGATATACTTATGAAAATCAGCGCACGTAACGCCCTAAATGGTACAATCAAATCAATCGATGAAGGTTCAGTAAACAACGAAGTTGTTATCGAACTAGCACCAGGTGTTGAAATCACATCTGTTGTAACTAAAAAATCTTGTGAGCAACTAGGTCTAGTTGTTGGTGGTCAAGCATACGCGATCATCAAGGCAAGCAACGTAATGGTTGCTGTTGACTAAGCAATGGCTTAATAAAAAGCCGCAAACACGTCTGTGTTTGCGGCTTTTTTGTATCTTGATTTAGGTTTAGATTTAGATTTAGATTTAGATTTAGATTTAGATTTAGATTTAGATTTAGATTTAGATTTAGATTTATACCCATTCCAGCGAGGAAATTACAATCCAAACAAAGCCGTTATCGCGCCGATAATAATCAGCGATACGCCGGTTAAGATCATATATTTGACTCGGGTCGCCTGCTTGTAAGCTAACAATCCCGCATACTGAATATCAATATTCTCTGAATTTTCAAAGCCTCGACTCAAGGTCCAGGTAAATAGCGTCATACGGTCAAAAGAAGACATAAAGCTGCCTTGAGATCCAAGTAATGCATCCCATTGCGCTCTGTCATGCTGCTTCAGCACTCGGTTAAGTTCTGGTAAGCCCATAAAGGCAAGCCCCAGAAACATGATGATAAATCCCATTGCTATCACAGCCATAACGTCCTCCTTTGACGAAATACTGTTCTAAGATGGGATATTTTTCTAAAAATGTAAAGCGCTCAATTTGCATACAATTAAATACAAAATATCCCATAAAACCAAGTCACCTACTTTATGCTTCTAAAGCCTGCATATTGCACAACGCCTTGTTGGGCATTTACGCTCACTTTTTGAGGGTTCTTGAGCAACCTTGAGTCTAGACTATGACCTGCACTCGGTGTTGTACTGCAGCCACAACCACCACTCGCTCCGCCACAGCAGCCGCCTTTCTTCTCATGGTTAAGTGATGCGCGCCCTTGACTTGCATCCACTAGACGACGATTTAAATCCTTTGCTGTGCAAATCAGCTCCGCTAAATCGAGCGAGTTATCCGCTTTACTTACGCTAATGCCCGCATCAAGTAATTTGCCCAACATGCGCTCGCCAATATGCTGCACTATCACGATATCGGCTTTATGCTCGATAATGAGGTTTAACATGGCCTTTTTAGCACTACAGCCGCCATTAACCGCTGGGTTGTCATAACGAGCAATTAACTGCTGCTCATCATAAAAAGCGATTTCAGCGGCCTTGGTAAAGTGAGTAGCCAAACGATCTCGACTCATTGGAATTGCGATTATCATGGTAAATCCTTCTTCATGTTCTGAGGGAGTAAAAGCGCCTTTCCTTGAGTGACGGCTGTAGCAACCTTCTTGCGGGCACTCGCCAATAAATAACCGAATGTTTGCCTAGAGATCCCCATTGATGTCGCGGCATCGAGTTGACTCATTTTCAGTACATCACCTAAATTTAATGCTTCAAATTCATCAGCTTCTAATTGAATTTTTTCAAGTTCAGTCGATGCAATGCCATTGGGTTTAAATAAGCTACATGGCACGCAGCAGGAAAGATGACGACACTTCTTGGGTCTAGGCACTGTAAGACTCGCTTCGATTAGTGGATTTCGCTTCTACTGTTGTCAGTCACCGATGAGTGACGGCTGACATTATTGGCCTACGCCAACAACCTGATTATTAGACATCTGTTGCAGGTAAACTGTGGCTAAACTCACACTCAAAAATATTCAAACAGGCTAAATAATGCTTACTTATAAAAGCGTTACCTTAACTTTTGCAGTACTGACTTGGCGTATTCCCAAGGTGCTGTTTAAAAAAGCTAATAAATGCGCTATCACTGGCAAAGCCCAGTGAAAATGCGACTGTCGATACACTCTTACCCTCAGCTAAGCGTTCTATCGCGGCTTGCAAACGCCATTGCTGCCGCCAAGCCTGATAACTCATGCCTGTTTCTTTGCTAAAGATCCGTGAAATAGTTTTCTCACTGGCGCCAATCTCACTCGCCATCAACTTAAGCTGCTCTGCTTGATGCTTGCCTGCGTGTAGCTGCTGTAGCCAATGTTGTAAGCGCTTATCAGCGGGCATAGGCAGTGATAATTTTATCTCTTTAGCCAAATTGAGCTCTTCAATAAATAAGGCGATAATCGCCGCTTGCTGCTGACTTGGCATATCCCAAGACCACTTTGCCATTCGCTCAATCAAGGCCCCAAGTAGCGGGTTCACCCCTAGCAATTTAACCGTTTGAGGAAGCTCAGGAAAAACCTCAATATCGAAATAGATAGAACGATAGGCCACCACGTTACGCATCTTGGCGCAGTGCTCTACTCCAGCCGGGATCCAAGCAGCCTTTGTCGGTGGCAGCACACATTGACGCTTAACTAATCCCGCTTGGCATAACGTTATCGACATACATCCGCGTGGTGCATACAACAGCTGAGCTTTTTTATGGGAGTGCATTCCCGAATCATGCTGGCCCACATCGGCGGCGATACCAACAACATTCGCCACAACACGGTCTGCATCAAATCTGGTTTCATGATCAATTAATGCCATAAACGCTTCTGTCCGATTTTAGCTGTTTTTAGTCTTTATTATTGTAATAGAGCAAATCTGGCAGCGCTATACTCCGCTCGTAATTGAGCTATTAGCGTTTAGGAAAGAATATGAACAACAAACCGGAGATCGGGTTAATCACCGCCTTGATGATGTTTCCACAAATCGTCGAGACCATTTACAGCCCTGTATTGCCCAATATTGCTAGCGCCTTTGACGTCAGTGAACATGCAGCCTCTCAGACCCTATCCATTTACTTTATCGCTTTCGCCTTTGGCGTGGTTGTTTGGGGACGCTTAGCCGATGTAATAGGTCGCAGACCCGCTATGCTATTAGGCTTAATGAGCTATGGGATAGGCACTATTATTGCCCTTTACAGCGTGCACTTTGAATGGTTGCTACTTGCGCGCAGCCTGAGTGCATTTGGTGCAGCCGTAGGCTCTATCATTACTCAAACCATGCTCCGTGATAGCTTTCAAGGTCCGGAGCTGGCTAAGGTATTTTCTATCATGGGTATAGGCATTGGGGTTAGCCCTGTAGTTGGGCTAATTAGCGGCTCGGTACTCACGAGTATCTGGGGCTATCAGGGGGTCTTTAGCGCACTGGCATTACTGGCAGGAGTATTACTTGGGATATCTATTTGGCGCCTGCCTGAAACACAAGCTTCATCTAACAAAGCTCCGCCCTTACTTGCACTGAGTATCTGTATGGCAAAAGACCTAACCCTGTGGCGCAGCGCTGTATTGGTCGCAAGTTTTAATCTGATGTTATTTAGCTATTACTCTTTAGCACCTTTCATATTTAATCAACTGGGTTTTAGTACGACGCAATTTGGAACCAGCGGCATTGTTATCGCCCTAGCTGTACTGTGTGGTAGTGCTTTAAATAAGTTTTTACTCACTAAAGGCTGGCGGCCTGAGCGACTTATCTCCCTTGCTAGCCTGTTAGCTTTAGTTGGCGCTATAGGGGTTTGCTTAGGACAAAACAGCTTACTTTTTTTGTTGCCCATGGGCTTAACGGTAATCGGCTTTGGTATTGCGATCCCAAATATATTAAGCCAAGCATTAACCCAATATAAAGATGCTGCAGGCAGTGCTGGCGCACTCTTTGGTTTAGCTTATTACTTAATGCTAGGTGCTGGACTTGCGCTGGCTGCAATCAGCCATAACTTAGCTCAAGTGCTCTTGGCCAGTGCTGCACTCGCTTGTGGTCTATCATTCAAAAAACGCTATTAAGCAATAAGATTGTCTTTGATTGATGTGTAATAAAATAGGCTTAATTGCGACAGATAAAGTAATCGCATTAAAAAGTAGGCTCTCGCTGCAAGCCATCTGCCATCACGCAACTTTTGCGATCCAAGCAGCAGTTTAGTATGTTGATAATTGGCAAAATATAAGGTGCAAATTAAACCGTATGTCTCGAGCCGGTTTAACGCTCCCACGATCCTAATTTTCTGACCAATTGTCCGCATTCTTCTGCGCCCATAATAAGCGCTGTCGATGTGTGCAACTAAGGCTATACCGTGATTTCTAAACTACCTAAATGGGTTGAGTATGGCGCTTTCATTCTGGCTTTTACTGCGGGCAGCGTAAACGCCATCGGTTTACTGGGCTTTGAACATCAATCTGTATCCCACCTCTCTGGCACAGCCACTTTGGTGGGCACCCAGTTGTTAAGCTCATCACCTACAGTCCTGTTTCACCTGCTTGGAATATTAGCCAGCTTTACCCTTGGAGCAATGCTTTCTGGAGCATTTTTGTCCGGCAGCAGTGTCAAACTAGGCCGCCACTACGATACCCTGTTGCTCATTGAAGCTGGTTTCCTCCTATTTGCTATCTACTTACTGCAAGATGGCACCTATTACGGACACTATATGGCTTCAGCAGCTTGTGGTCTGCAGAACGCTCTGGCGACCACTTATAGTGGTGCCATCGTGCGTACCACGCACGTTACTGGCATTTTTACAGATTTGGGGATCATGCTTGGTGGCACCTTCAAGGGTGAGAAGTTCGACAAGCGCAAAGCCATACTGTTTCTGTTAATCATTGCAGGCTTTATCTCCGGTGGCACACTGGGCGCTTACCTATTTGCCAAGTTGCAGTTCTTCGCCCTACTTGCCCCAGCTGCTATCTGTATTGCACTGGCGATGAGCTACCGAGTTTATAAGGCTTTAAATCGCCCGAAGCCTTAATATCAGACCTTAGGTAACACCAAAGAAGAGTTGTTACCACTTTGTTACTATCAAATAAAGTGTGTACCATTATGGCTAATTAAAAATGAGCCATATCATTGAACATAAAATGCATATGGCCAAAAAGGACTTTGGCATGAAGCATACATCAACCTCCCTCGCTATTTTATTCCTCCTATCAGCCTGTGGAGGTGGCGGAGATGACGCAAAAATACCTCCAGTAACAGAGACTCCTCCAAATGTCGAAACACCCGAACCAAGTAAAGTGATAATCAATTCTGCAAACTATGAATTAATTAATATCTTCTCTTGGACAGTTCCAGAGGCGTCGATTCAGCTGGGAATGCTAACAAATAATTACTTAAATATTTTGCTAGCAAGCGATGATTTATCTGTCGAGCATATCTGCGAAAATAGCGGAAGCGCATCCATAGAACTGCTAGATAAAGACAATTCAAATGGCGTTTCTACTGGAGATGAAGTCAATATTGATTACGCTAATTGTCAAAGTAACGCACTGAATACTATTGTAAGTGGCAAACAACTCCTACTCATTAATGCCCTATCTTCAGACTCATCAGAGCTGATCTCTGATTTTGATATTAGCAGTGAGTCTAATGGTGATATCACCCAAGTTTTAGGCGCGTTTAAAGTGCTAAACCGTAACAGCACAAGCCAAGATTACCTTTCAGTTGAGCATAGCTCCAATGTTAAGTTCTCATATATAGATATGACTGATACTTGGTCTACGTTATTTGTTGAAAAAACCATAAACAACATCGATAAAACTTATGACATTACATTTAATTTCCAACTTTTATCTGATGGTTTAGAAAGCATAGTGAGCTGTGAAACGAAAGATGAAGTATCTGGCTTAATTTACGGCGAACCTAATATCTTTTCCATCTACTGCTATGGAGGGGAGAACTCACTACTACACGTTAAAAACTCATTTGAGACAGAGGAAGATGGTGTCGGTAGCGTTTCTAACAGCCAAGAAACTTTTACGTTTTCTCATCATTTTGAAGACACTACTGAAGGGGATTTATTTCAACCTATTACGCAGATTTATATGGATTTTATGTTTGATCTAGCAACAGCAAACATACAAGATCTGCGAATGGAATCTGTTATTGTTGACGGTATCCAGCATTTTGCATATGTCATTGGCTCTAGCTTCAGCGACGGCTCGAAAGGCAATATCCACAAAGTTAATTTAGCGACCATGCAATCAAAAGAGCTTGTATCGACTCAAGGTATTATCAAGCTAGCTCGGCTTTCAAAAAATGGTGATAGACTGTATCTGCTAGAAAAAACTGAAACAATCGAAGGCTACGACTATTCAAATGTTAGTATTTATAGCACCGAAAATCTGTCCACGGTTTCGAGTATAGATTTTAATCAAATCATTAAGGATACTTGTCATTCATGCGAAGCCACTCATATAACGATTTCAGATATCATTACCTCCCCAACAGAAAATGACACTTGGTTTGCAGCCGCTTATTTCTCAATAGGTGGAAATGATAAACACCAATTGTTTATGTTAGACACAAATGGTGTCGTTGCTTCTTCACCAATAATAGATAATAACAACTCTGTTTGGTACGGTGATCGAATAAGTCTAGCCATCAACTCAGATCACAAGCTGTTTACCCTACATAAAGAGAGGAATAACAGCGATCAATGGTTAAGTCAGTTTGAACTAAACGCAGGCTCTATCGAGTTTATAAAAAAAGTTAAAGCTAATGATGGTGAAAGTACAAACAACATCATTTTGATGGGCAGTGCTAATGGCCTAGTGTTTACAGAAAAAGGAAAGTTTTTTAATGCTGAGACACTCAATTTAGAATGGAGTGCGCCTTTTGAGCCTTGGATGGAAGCTAAACCATACCCTTTAATAATTAGTAGTGAACTAAATAAAGTTTATCAGCTACATGGAAGTAACTGGGAGCCAAGTTTCAAAACATTCTCACTCGATACTGGTACTTATATTAACCTAGAAAAAGCAGATTTTATTGAAGGGGCTTATCAAGGATTAATTATCAGTAACGGAGGAGCAGGATATATTGTCACTGTTGCACCAAATAAAATTACTCGAATAGGTAAGAGTTACCTTCCCTAACCTAGAAACAAATGCAGTCTCTGCCACGAGACTGCATACTAATTATGCCTTAAAAGTTACTGATTGATGGTGACTTTCTCAATAATTATCACCTCTCTTGGCACATCATCATGATCGCCCTTTGAGCCCGTTTTAGCCCGACCAATCTTAGTCACCACATCCATACCTTTGGTCACTTGACCAAACACAGCGTAGCCCCAGCCAGCGTTGGTGGTGGCCGTATGATCTAAAAAGCTGTTATCGGCTAAGTTAATAAAAAACTGCCCTGTTGCAGAGTGCGGCGCGTCGGTGCGAGCCATGGCAATACTGCCACGCACATTTTTAAGCCCTCTATTAGCCTCATTGACGATAGCTGCACGGGTTGGCTTTTCTTCCATTTCAGCGGTGAATCCGCCGCCCTGGATCATAAACCCTTTAATCGCACGATGAAAAATCGTGCCCTCAAAAAAACCGTCTTCACAGTACTTGATAAAGTTCTTAGCACTGACAGGTGCCTTGTCAAAATCAAGCTCTATCTCAATATCACCAAGGTTAGTGGTAAAGGTAATCATGGTCGTTTCACTCTCATCAAAAAATTATGCGGCGAAGGTAGCACTTTTAGTCAAACTTGACTGTAAAAATATAGCTTCTACTCGCATCAATTTTTGCCTTTTAGACAATGAATTTCATTTTGCTACAAAATGCTAAGTCACACTGGCTAGCCCTGCTAGTTTTTATGAAAAAGTTAAATTAATCAATAAAAAATCAAGTTTAAACACGTCAATAACACAAAGCGTCAAATTACCGTCAAAGCTATTGAAATATATGGATTTATGACAAAAAAGCAAAATACTATATGCGATATAAATCACGTTATTAGCTATTTTTAGACTATAAAATCCATCAATAAACATAGCATTTACCACCTAACAACCAAAAACAACAAATAAAAATATAAACAATTAATTTTAAAGACAATTAAAGGCGAGGATAAATATGAAACATGAAAATCAAGCAAGCTTAGCTAATGTCGATCGCAGACGTTTTTTGAAGACAACGACAGGTGTTGCACTGGCGGCTGCCGGAACAACGCTATTACCTGCAAGCGCTCAAGCGAGCACTGATGAGTATATTGAGACTTTCCATGGTCACGGTTCAGAACATGGCTTTTGGAACAAGGTACGTAATGAATTCATTTTAAATAAACGCACCACTTACATGAATATCGGTACAGCAGGTACCATGCCTAAGCGCGTACTGAAGAACTATAACCGCACCAATGAGCAGATCTCGATTAACCCTTGGAACAGCAATATTCCAACCTTAGATTATGCTAAGCAGATCGCCCCGAGTTTTGGTGCAGATGAACATGAATTGGTGCTATGTCGCAATACTACTGACGGTTTATGCACCATTATCAATGGCCTGCAGTTTGAATATGGCGATATCATTTTAACCACCAACCATGAGCACCACGGCGTTACAACGCCACTAAAGCATGTGGCACAACGCTATGGCGCCGAAGTCATTGAGTTGGCACTGCCGGTGTATACACCGAATAATGAAGTCAGCAGCGATGATTTCGTGCAGGTGTTTAACGACGCAGTCAACCTGTATGGTAACCGAGTACGCTTGATGGTGTTCTCTCATGTCACCTTCACTACAGGCACCACCTTGCCTGCTAAGCAAATCTGTAAAAAAGTCGCCATTCCAAATGGGATTATCACCATTGTCGATGGCGCCCACACGCCAGGTATGTTCAATCTCGATTTCCATGATATCGACTGTGACTTTTACTCTGGTGCAGGCCATAAGTGGCAGTGCGGCCCAGGCGCAACCGGTTTTCTATATGTACGTGATAACGCCAATCGTCTATTTGAGTTTTGGAGCGATCGCGAAACACCACTATGGTTCATCAATACCTCTTCATCTGCAGCTGAAGTACAAACTAAGTTGCAATCGGTTGGTCAGGATAACTACCCAGCAAAACGTGCATTAGCAGACGCTTGTGCACTGTGGGATGAAATTGGACGTGATGCAATTGAAGAGCGTATTTTAGATTTAAGCGCGCTGTGTAAGAAAGAATTAGCTAAGAAGTTCCCTGATGCAATGATCTTCGCGCCGAATATTCGCAAGCTTTCAAGCGGCCTAACCACGTTTAACCCATTTGATGACTTAAACAATGGCGAGCTACTGACCGAGTTTCGCGACCGTTTACATGAGGAGTATGGTTATATCGTTAGAACCACCTCTTTCTATCTAGACCCAAATGACCACATCAAGACTCACTCTTTGCGTATCTCGACTCACCTTTTCCACGACGACGATGATGTTAAGGGACTGGTTAAGGCGATGAAGCAACTCTATCGCGAAATGAAGTAATACCAATAGGTGTACAGTGAGGTGAATCCCCTCGCAAAATTTACGCTTACAGAAATAAAAACGGCCTGTCTTTTATCAAAGACAGACCGTTTTCTGATTTAATCGCAGCGACTGGGCCTGCTCACTGACTCATTCAACTGACTTATTCAACTGGCTTATTCAACGGGCTCGTTCAACTGACTTGCTTAATATCCCGATTTTGGGTGATATCAGTTTGCTGGCTGCATAACGGCTCATTAAGTGATAGCTGATCATTAATTAATAGCTGGGTAAACTCAGCCGCAGGAACCGGACGACTAAACAGATATCCTTGACCGAACTCACAATTATTTTGCTGTAAAAACAATGCTTGCTGTTCGTTTTCAATCCCTTCAGCAACCACCTTAAGCTTTAACGATTTCGCCATCGCCAGTATGGCTAATACCAGCGATTCATCGGAGCTACAGGTGCTCATATTATTGATAAAGGCGCGATCAATTTTTAACTTTGAGAATGAAAACTTCTGCAGATAGCTGAGCGCCGAATAGCCAGTACCAAAGTCATCAATAGATAAGCCGACGCCGAGTTGCTTCAAGTATGACAACATCTGCATCAGGGCATGACCTTGATCGATCAATAAGCTCTCAGTCACCTCCATATCGAGCTGACTTGCAGGTAAGCCTGTAGTCCTTAATACATCCACAATCCGCGCCTGTAACTGCTCACAATAACGGAACTGTACACTAGAGAAGTTGATCGCTATCGTGATTGGGCTAATCGCCTGCCAAGCAGCAGCTTGAGTACAAGCCTCATGTAAAACAATGTCACCGAGTCGGTGGATCAAACCATTTTTTTCCGCCAAAGGAATAAAGTCTTCAGGCGAAACAAAACCAAGTTCACTGTCGGTCCAGCGCATAAGCGCTTCGGCAGCAACTATTTTGCGTGTGGTAAGATCTAAGATCGGTTGATAATAGATCTCGATATCACCTTGCTGAACAGCCTGATGCAGACGCACATTGAGTGCAAAATTTCGCTGTATATCGAGGTTCATACTCTCATCGTAAAAACTGAAACCGTTTCTGCCCATATCTTTAACGCTATACAGGGCCGTATCAGCACGTTTCAGTAATGTCGACGCATTGCTGCCATCTCTAGGATACACAGACATACCAATACTGGCAGAAATAAAGAACTCTTGTTGCCCAATATGGAACGGCTTTTCAAACACAGATAAAATACTATTTGCCACCAGCTTGGCTGAATCTTGATGCTGGATCTCTGGCACAATAACCAAAAACTCATCACCGCCTAAGCGCGCTACAATATCAGTGGTACGCACAGCATTTATCAAGCGTTCACTGGCTTGCTTTAATAGTAGATCCCCTGCGTGATGTCCCTCGGTATCGTTCACCTGCTTAAAATTATCTAAGTCGATAAACAGCAGTAAAACTTGAGCCTTTTTCGCATGCGCGGTACGAATCGCCTCTTGTAAACGAGCCATACCATGGGTGCGATTAGCTAAGTTGGTTAATTCATCATGAGTCGCCTGATAAGCCAGCTGACTTTCCGAGGTCTTACGTTTGGAGATCTCTTCATGCAATTGAGTATTTTGCATCGCCAGTTTTTGCTGTTGCTCTGCTGATAACTCCACTTGTGTCTGGAGCACTAAGTTGGCGTTATTGACGCGCATTAGAAAGATCAAGCCCATAAATACTGGCAGCGCAAGCAGCGAAATCGCAGCAATAAACCAAGCAGAGGTAAAAATATCTTGTTCGCTAACAGGTTCAAACCAAGCTTCTAATGTAAAAGGAGTCGAATATACCCTTTTTTCAAAATAGATGAGCCCAGAAGAGTCTTGTCCGCTTAAGTGTCTTAACTTTGTCTGGTTGTTAGGCAGAGAATCCCAAACTGAAATATCGCCAGCAGACGTGATCAACTTGATACAACTGCCGCTGTCTTTATGTTCCTGAGTCGAGAGTAATTGAATAAGCAGGTCGGTATTAAAATAAGCAACCAAGATAGCCATAGGCTTATTCTGATGATAAATCGTCTGCAATAACTGAACGCTAATGCCATTAGCATCTTTAACTAGGTGCATCTTCTGGCCAACAGTCTCCATCTCTTTAATTGGCAGTTGGCTAATATCAAATTTCTGCTCAGGCTCAGTATCGATAATGACTGTTTCACCTAATCCAACAATCATCACCCTAGAATAGATCAGCTGATCCTCCATCTTATTGGACTGGGTAAAATTATCTATCGTCCTAGTAAGGCTAAACAAGCTTGTTCCTAAGCCATACTGCAGCGACATACCTGCGGCTAGGTTTGAAAAATAAGTATTCACATCACGTTGAAGACTTAAATTAGCAATGCTCTTTTCACTGGCATCGAAGAAAAAACTTAAACTCTCGGTGTAATTACTTACCCTGAGATTCAGCGCGCTATTCTGTGATTCCTTTAAGCGACTCTGACCTAAGTTAGTTACAGTCAAGATAAGGATTAAATATCCGCTGAGTAAGATACCCGCGATAATGATGGTGGTTTTACTATTAAACCATTTTAAGTGTTTCATTTTAATGATGAATACCAGCAGCAGACTGCTCAAAATAGTTTTGATAATAATGGAACACTGTCGGATAGTACTTTTTCACTAACCGATTATAGCTACCATCTAAACGGATCTGCTTTAGATACTGATTAAAGGCCTCACGCAACTGCGGCGAGTTCTTACGAAAGCCAATAGCCATTCTTTGGTCTTCTGAAATGGGACCGATAATCTTAATCGAATTAGGCCATTTATCTATGGCAATAAGTGAATCTGCAACATCGAGTAATGTCGCTTCAGCTTCAATCGTCAGTAAAAATGGCACCATTTCATTCAACTGCAACTGCTTAGTGGGCAAAATGATATTTGCTTGCGTCAAATGTAAGTCATAAAGATCAGGCTCTAAGCAAGACTGCTCCATCGCCAAAATATCACGACCTTTGAGTAATTCTTTAACCATGGCGACATCCTTAAGCGTTGACCCCGTCGGCTTAATGGGCTTCAACTCTGATCCGGTACGTGCCACTAGCCATACCGCCGATGGAAAGTAGTCATCAGAGAAATCAATAACTTCCTTACGCCAATCTAGGGTAGTCAAGCCGTTGCCTATGATGTCTCCCGCTATCGGCATTGATTCACCGTAAACAATCTGCTTATCAATAAACTGCGCATTACGACCTGTCAGCTTACCCAGAACCGTTGTCCATTGTGCTGGCACAAACTGATATTCAACACCAAGATGCTCAGCAAAGTTTTGCATCAGCTCAATATCGAGGCCACTATGGCTAATCTTGTTACCTTCTGTGTACTGAGAAACGAAGTTGGCATAGGGCACGCCGACATGACGTAACACCCCTTCAGCTTTAATCTCGGCTAAATCCCTTGCCATAACCTGAGAAGCAGACACCCAGAAAAAGAAAAGGACCAGCAAGCCTTTGTTCAACGTAGAAGTGCGCCTTGATTTCACTTGAAACCTCATTGTAAATGTCTCTCGACTTAAGGAATATTTAGGTAGAATTTTGAGCGTGGAGTATACCGATAGCCGCTATAAATTCCACGACCTAGCCAGCAATTTTAGCAATCACGCTAAGATTTTCTCACTTAGCATGACAAAATACAAAATAAACAAATTAAAACAAGCATATAGATACTAATCAGTAACGAGTCAATTACAAGTGAGTAGCGTAAAAATAGTCAAAGACAACTAAAACCCAATAAAGAGTAATCAATAAAAAATAGCCAATAAAAAAAGCCAACTAAGCTGGCTTTTAGGCAAGCTTACGTAAACTGTTAATTTAAAAGTTTAAGTAAAGCAAAAGCATTGGTCATGTGTCCCTGCGTTACAACAAAGCCTTGCAACTCTCCATCACAATTAAACGCTGTTACACTGCAACCATTCGCATCAATATCCAGCTGCCAACGACTTACATTTTTAGCGGCATTTCCCGCAAGTTGAATGGGGTAATGTGGCGTTTTAACTTTGACTAACATGGCTGGTAATGTGAGTGTCGTCGCCTGACCCAGTAATGTTTTAGCCAATGCGTTAGCGCCCAATAAAGCAGGTTGTAAATACGCTAATACCTGACCATTAATTTCAGCGCAGTCACCGATTGCAAACACATCTCTCGCAGATGTTTGCAGGTAATCATCCACCACAATCCCGCGGCCCAATTGCAGTCCAGCCTGTTTGGCTAAATGGGTGTTAGCTTGCAAACCTACAGCACAGAGAACGCGATCGACACTAAAAATGTCACCTGTCGCTAACTCAACCTCCAGCCCCCCACCATGATTAAGATCAGGAGTATTATTAAGACTAGGAGTATTAAGCTCACTGTTCTCGATTATTGCGCTATTAGCGCCATAATCAATGCGGCTAACCGTATTACTAAGCACAAGCTGCACGCCCAATTGCTGCATCTGCTTAGCGAGTTGATTGGCAATATACTCAGGTAATAAATTTGCCATCAGTTGATCGCAAGCATCCACGGTGATCACTTGTTTACCCGCACTGGCAAGATCCATCGACAACTCGACTCCGATCAAACCTGCGCCAATCACTAAGATCCGCTCCGCTTGATGCAAATCTTGTTGGCAACGTTGAAATTCTTGCAAACTATTTAGCGTCACCACGCTATCAACTGCCGTGCCAGTCATCCTTGGGACCACCGCGCTTGCACCCGTTGCTAACACCAGTTTTGCATAATGATGGATTTTTCCTGCAGCGTAGATCTGGTGTAGTTCCGGAACAATCTCTTCCACATAAGTGTTGGCATGTAACTCAAAATTCAGTTCTATGGCTAACTCTGATCCTGATATTCGCACCAGATCACTCGCTAGCTGCTGCTTTGAAAACACATGGCTCAAGTCTGGTTTGTTGTAATCATCACCATTATCAGCAGTAAAAACGTGAATCGCAGTAATGGGATCGCTACGCCGGATCGCTCTAATAAGCTGGTAAGCGGCAAAGCCACTGCCAATAATGATAATCGGTGCATCATGTTGGTCCTTCATCACGCTAAGCCTCTGCTATTGGTTGGAATACGCCTTTACCAATCCCACATTCAGGGCAGAGAAAGTCTTCAGCAACATCGGCCCATGTCGTGCCTGGATCTACACCTTGATTTGGCTCACCAATAGCCGGATCATAAACCCAATTACACACAGTGCAGAGCATGCGTTGTTCGCTGGTGTCACTAGCGCTAACGGCCGCTGGAGCACTTGGAGTGAAACATTCAACAGCCAAATCAACTTGAGGTGGTTCACGATTAACAATGTTTTGCTTTAATGGTTCTGATAGATCTTTAAGCGCCCATTGTTTAGCAATATGTCTGCCGTAATCACGACATTCGCGCATCGCTTTACCGTCTGGTCGCCATTTAGTTTTCATGCCATATGTAGTTTCAAAGCCCGCATCAGTTAAGCGAGTATGAATGCGATCCACCGCGCCACCATTCCAACCAAAACTACCAAAAGCACCCGCTTTCTTATTTTTAAAGCGCAAGCCAGTGATCTCTTCAAGCATGCCAGCCACTTTTGGCATCATCACGTTATTCATGGTTGATGATCCCACCAAGATCCCTTTCGATCTAAAAATGCTGGCAAGAATGTCATTCTTATCTTGGCGTGACACATTAAAGACCTTAACCGCCACACCCGGATCAACATCATGGATCCCTTGTGCAATCGCATCGGCCATCATGCGCGTGTTATTCGACATAGAATCATAAAACAGGGTAATACGATCTTCTTGGTAATCATTCGCCCACTCAAGATACTGATGAATGATCTGAGTCGGATTATCACGCCATACAATGCCGTGAGAGGTTGCGATCATATCCACTGGCACATTAAAGCTCAGCACTTCATGAATTTTCGCGGTGACTAGGCTGCTAAACGGGGTCAAAATATTAGAGTAATAACGCAAACATTGATCCATTAACTCGGTTTGATCGACTTCATCGTTAAAAAGATGCTCATCACAATAGTGCTGGCCAAAAGCATCATTGCTGTAAAGTACCCCATCACCTGTTTGGTATGTCATCATGCTGTCAGGCCAATGCAACATCGGCGCTTCGATAAAGATCAACTGCTTACCATTACCGATATCTAAGGTGTCACCGGTTTTCACCACATTAAAGTTCCACTCTGGGTGATGGTGATGACCCACTATCGAATCAACCGCATTCTCGGTGCAGTAAATCGGCGTGTTAGGAATTTTTGCCATCAATGCAACCAGTGCGCCGGAATGATCTTCTTCTGCATGGTTAATAACAATATAATCAATCTGATGTAGATCGATCTCCATCTCTAGATTTTGAATAAACTGCTGACTAAATCTGTGGTCAACGGTATCGATCAATACCGTCTTTTGCTCGCGAATAAGATAACTGTTGTAGCTCGTACCTTTAGTCATCTTAAATTCTGTACCGTGGAAATCTTGTACTTCCCAGTCGCGTTGGCCTACCCAGTGGATATTGTTTTTTACATGGATTGTCATATGTGCACCTATTACTTAATTCAACTAGTGTGTTTACACTAAACTTGAATAAGTAATAGCAGTTAACATGCCAACACATTAACAAATTGATTATGCTGAACTAAATAAAAAACACGAACAAACAGCTGTCTAAATGACATCAATAAATCACATCAAAAAGACACTGATTATGTCTTAATGACAATGACAATGACATGTAACTCCGAACAGTTGCAGTAATGGGAGTAAAGTTTTATATAGTTATCAATAAAAATATAACTTAGCTCCCAATCTCAGCCGATATTATCTACTCAAACTGAACTTCCACGACCTCCGATAATGGCTGTTTTTGATAGCGACTAAACATCGCCTCAGCCGTTTCACTCTGTTCACTAATGCCCTTTTCTTGTAAAAATTGTTCATTGTAGAGCTTAGATGAGGAGCGTTCTGGCTGGTCACAATAAAAAGTTACTATGGTATTACCTGAGCCCATTTTTGCCGCAGCATAAAGCGCTCCCGCGACATTCAGCGCTGCGCTACTGCCTAACACTATGCCATCATGCGATCTAACATGCCGAGCGATGGCAACCAAGTCGAGATCAGGCAGGGTGATCGCTTTATCGATCTTCGCCTGATTAAAGTTTTCCACCAAACGCATAATGCCGATCCCTTCGGTAAAAGAGCCTCCACTAGAGGCATATTCGCCCATTTTTAGGTAGTGATAAATACCGGATCCATCGGGATCTACCAGCCAAGTTTGTAGCTGTGGATTTTGCTCAGATAAATAACGTGAGTTGCCAGCAATGGTGCCACCAGTGCCCGCAACTGAGACAAGTGCATCTATTTTGCCTTGGGTTTGCAGCCATATCTCAGGGCCTGTATGAACGAAGTGAGCCTGACTGTTACTGGTATTTTCAAATTGATCCGCCCACCAGTAATCACTATTTTCTTCCCCAAGACGCTTTGCCGTATGATAAAAGTGCTCGGGGTTGGCAAAAGGACAGGCATCCACTAACTTAAGTTCGGCATCATAAAGCGAGATCATCTGCTCCTTCTCTGGCGCTTGGCCTTTTGGCATCACAACTAACATCTTGAACCCAAGAGCCTTTGCCACCAAAGCTAAGCCAATACCTGTGTTACCCGCGGTCCCCTCGACTATGGTCATTCCAGCAGTTAACTTGCCACTAGCAACAGCATCTTGCACCATCTGCAGGGCGGCGCGATCTTTGATAGAACCGCCGGGGTTTTGCTGTTCACACTTAAGTAAGATCTCACAGCCACTCAACTGACTCAGGCTATTAATGCGTAACAGAGCTGTATTACCGATAAGATCGGTAATCCTGTTGGAGATTAAAAGTTGGTTCTGTTCTAGACTTTGATCTTCTGCTGAGAAAGGTGACATAGCAGGCTGTCTCTTTTGGCTGCAATAACTCAATATTAGGCATTAATAGCAGTAAAGCCAAACCTATCAAATTTCCAGCAAAAGATTAAACCTATATTCCCAGCCCCGACGACACAGCTAACTGCCAACGGTTAGCTGACCATGACTCACTACACCCAAGCTAACTCACAAAGTTTAACTAAGACGACAAAAATAAAAGGCCCCTTCTAAAACTAAGAAGAGGCCTTATTCGTGAACTCTATATGCAACAAAGTCCTACATATTTACTTTAGATTACTGGTTGAGCATAGATACTCTATTTGGCTCAAGGATCATGCGTTGAACCGCAGAGTTAACCATTGGGCTGCTCGATAGTCGCTTACTCGGTGAGTTTGCTTGCTCTGAATTAGCATTGTTGAAATACTCTAAGTCAATTAGCTCGTACATATTCCAGCGCGGCGCAATATAGTAGTTCCACTCATCGGTAGAGTTTTGACGCCAAACCTGCGCTTCTTGTACATAGAAACGCTTACCTATACGACCATCAATCACTTTTAGTAAACGCCACTCGCGGTACTCGCAAGACTCGTCTTTATCCCAGCACTTCCAATCGGCAAAGCTATGCTTTAACTTGCCGTTAGTCTCAATGGCCCAAGTCATTACATTACCTGAATAATTAATAAGATTTGGCGGTGTGCCTTCGGCGTCCCAAAAGCGAGTTCCAGAGTTGTCATCTCGCGTTTGGAAGCCAAAAAATACGCTCTCGGCTGCAGTGCAATCCAGACTCGTTACTGAATAGCAGTAATTCAGCTTATCACCATCCCAGGAGTCGGCTGACCACTGATTAATTGTAGTTTGCCAATATTGCTCTGTGCCTGTTAAAGCGGTTTCAACAGTAAAACTTGTTTCCGCATCTAACTGAGTCGCGAAGCCAAATAACGACGCAAGCAACTGACCATCTTTATCAGACGCTTCTGAGTAGATAGCCAAATCACCAGCACCACTATCGATAACTGAGTAGGTTTGATTAAAGTCAGCAAAGACTAGCACTAAAGTGCCGTCTGTTACAGACCAATCAAACTCAGCACCAGTGTCCTTACTCACACCACTGCCACCAGCTAGAAATTCCAGCACTTCAAAGTGATTATTCTGATTGCTCGTCGCGTTATAAACCTCAAATCCCCATAAACCGGCAATATTCGTATCGACGAACTCGACACCTGCGGTTGCCGACTTACGCATCAAAGTATCAGAGGAATATGTACTCTCCCAAGTCTCCGTAATAATTTCACCATCGACTTCAACAGGTGACATAATCACTTTAGTGACACTTTCTACTCGATAAGTATCTAATGCTGAGCCTGTTGTCAGGCGCGTCATACGCTCGGTTATTGGTTCATTACTCACTTCAACTTGAGTGATCCCTGCCGCGAGGATTTTATCTCTCAGCTCTTGTGGGAGCTTATCTAATGAGCTAACACTTGGGTAGCTCGCACTAGGCTGAGCGTCTGTATATGTGAGTAAAATATCCCCAGCTTCAACCAACCAAGTGAACTTAGAAACACCATAGCTAGTTGCAAGCTCACCAATGTTATCATCGGCAAACTCATAACGACTGCCGCCTCGGGCAATGAAAGTCGGTGCTACTGGAGTAGTTTGGTAATATAAAGATGGAATATCAGCAGCTTCAACTGGCGGCGTTAATTCAGGATCGGTAACTACAATATCAATCGCCGCTTCTATAGCGCCTGGCGTCGCTTCCTCAATGGTTTCAACCAATGCATTATATTGAGCTGGGTCAGCAAGCACAGATACTAGATCGGCACCGTCTTCAAGTATCGCTTCATCACTATTAATTAGGATCTGTACAACAGCAGCAGCCTCAATCAAGGCATCTGGATCAATCTGACTTTCAACGAGTTCAAAGGCCTCTAAATTACTAGGCTCTTCACCGCCATTGGCAGCAACGAGAAGACTATATAATGCCGTCGATACTGCAGAGACAGAGATAGCAGGCGTATCCTCTACCGCTTGTACGCCTTGAGATGCGACTCTTTGATACTTTGGACTTGCCTGAACCTCAACAATAAGTCCGCTCAACTGAGATAATGAAGGTAAAAGCGAAGCGAGTTCCAAGCTTGATTCTGTAGCCGCGGTTAGCTTCACACTCGAGTTCAACTCAACATCATCATCAACAGCTAGATCAACACTAAAGTTACCCGTCTCATCGACTAAGCCTTCTACAGCCTCATCACCAACAGTCGCAGTCACTTTAGCGCCAAAATATTGTTCACCTACGACTTTACCAGCTAATTTATAGATATTTTCAATACGTTCAATATTGGTGTCAGCGGTAACTGCTGTCGTTGCGCCTTCATTATCAGTAACAGTCACTTTAAAGCTGATTGGCGTATCGATAGCAACTGAAGGAGCTGTAAAGCTGATTTGCGCCGAATCGATACCTGTAAGTTCTAGCTCTGGCCCTGCAGTTTGCTCCCATAAATAACTTGCGATACTGCCATCGCTATCACTCGCAGATACCGACAGTGTTGAGGCTGACTTCTCTGTCAATGGAGCAAACTCGGCACTTAGCATAGGCGCGGTATTGGGGATTTCGATTGGAGTGTTGTCATCTGAGCTGCCACAACCACTAATTAAAGCGCTACTAACAAATACTGACAATATGCTTTTCTTCAACATGATTATTATTCCTATAATCTTTCTTGTTAAACATCGCGAGTAAGCAAACTGACGAAAGAAGGGAGGATTCCATTAGCTCACTCTCTAACATCACAGACCCACGACTCATTTTAGAGACATGATCTTACAGAAGTATGTAATCAATTTGTATAAGTATTTATTCGGTAAAGTAAAAACCGTGTTAAGTTTTGTTTGGTAGGGGCATTAAAGATGAATTACTGATGAAAGCATTGAAATAGCTAGTGAAAAATATAGCCAACTTTCTACTCGCATAGTGCATTTTTTATAATCGTTATTAATTACCCACTTATCAACACCATAAAAAGTCATTCTATATCGAGTCATGCAAACGATAAGAGCTCAATCAATTCATATGGCTTTATAGAACGACTTCATTGACTTACCCCTCCCCATTAAAAAATAGGAAAACAACAAACTGGATATTAGGTGCGTTCCGAGTAACTATTTCGCGGATGATTATCTTCATACATATCGTTCAAAACAACATATAGCTCTAAAAACAAACGCTTAAGCGATAATCCCTACCAAAAAAACAAATACTGATAGCAAGCTACTGATTAAATGAAAATAAAATTAAAGATAAATAAAATTTAAGCAGCATTTCACCGAATGCAAACCCAACTTAAAGCATGAAAATACTCAACAAAATGCATTTAACTAAACTAACGTATCAAAATTAACTCCCCCCTAAAACATCGATTCATTATCAAAATAGCAATTTAATGACACAAATCTCTATAACAGCCCCAAGAGTTCAACCTGGGTTCAGCTAGCTAACGCTAATATTCATTTTAATTTAATGCCTTTTTTAGCCTAGCGAGTGGCTTACTTAAGAGAGTTTAATGAAGATCCATGACACAGATTTAGTCTATGAAAGCCTGCCAAGCGTAATGGTTTTACTCGATTCAGTGGCCTTTATGTGGGTCGTTACCCTGATCACTGTCGCCATATTTGCCTGGACAGGCCTAAAGCTTTGGCACTTACACTCATTACCCAAATACCTGGCTAAAGAGCGCGGCATGCAGCAGGCCAAACTGGTCTTTTGGCTCTGTATGTTAGGCCTGTTTTGGAAGCCGCTTTGGGTACTGGCTGTTATTGCCATCGTTACCGATTGGGACCGAGCACAAGAGTGGATTAGAGGAACCCGAGCATGAAAGAGATAATGCTACCGTATATTTTTATTGTCTGGTTGTTGTTCAAGTTCAAGGTGATCAAGTCTAGACCGCGTAACTACTTTATCAGCGTGTTTGTAGGTTGCTTAATTGCCCTCACCCTGTTTTTAGCTCACCGGTTTTACTCCCCTGCGGATCTGACAAACTCGACAACGGTCAGAGCTCCTCACGCGATCCTCTCACCTGCGTTTGGACAACAGATTGATAAAATTACCATCGATCATAACCAGCAGGTAAACAAGGGCGATCTACTCTACACCTTAGTGGATGACAAGGTCAGCAGCGCAATCGATGAAATCAATGCACGCATCAATGAGGTTGAACGCAGCATCGAAGCCACTGAAGTTAAGCTGGCGCAAGCAAAGCGTACTCATCAACGCAAAGCCAACCTTGGCGAGCATGTTAGCGAGCGCGACTTAGAAAATGCCGAGGATAACGTAGAGATCATTAAAGCTGAGCTTAAGGTGCAACACGCTCAGCTTGAGGTGCAATATGCCCAACTACGTAAGCAACAATTTGAGCTCAAACGCCTTGAAGTTCGCGCTCCGTTTGACGGCATGGTCACCCATGTTTATATCGCCGATGGCTCAAGAGTCGGTGCAATGCACCTGTGGGATACTGGGCGTAAATTTGTCGAAATGCGCATTCCAGATCAATCCTTTGCCTATATTCAACCAGGTCAATTTGCCGAGTTTTATATTGATGCTTATCCAGGGCAGATTTTTAGAGCTAGAGTACACAGCAAGGTTGAAGCAACGGGTGAAGCTCAAGGAGATATCTTACCTCGCGAACAGATGGTATCTCGTCATATCAACTTAGGTTCAATGCCTGTTGGGCGTACCGTAGTGCTAGAAATTGATGAGGCCACGATGGCGATGTTACCTATTGGCGCAACGGGGTCAGCATGGATAAGTGCCGATAAACCTCTGTCGATATTAGGCTTTCTCGACATTATTGGCGGCGCAACCGTGCGCTTAACCGCGGTTAAGTCTTACCTTAATCCGCTATAACGCAATCAAAAACAAAAAGCACAGCTTAGGCTGTGCTTTTGTTCAATCTCATTTCGTGCCAAATTACGAGCGCAGTGATTCAATAAGATGCAGAAGACGCATAAATAAATTAATAATGTGCACATACAGCATGCCACCAAAGTCTATCGCTTCATCTAAGGTTTCACCGTACTCACAAGCAACGGCCCAAGTGTAACCAATGTAACCACACATGCTCAGTGCAGCAATCAAATGGATCATATCGTGACTCTGACCAAAGAACAGCAACCAAGTCAGCTCAACTGACACAATCCAACCACCTACCACGCACAATACTTTACCAAAACTAACAAAGAGCTTAGGCACAATCGTTGCGGTAATAATCATTAGTAAGGTAATGCCTGCAGTGTACTCAACAGCTAACGCGACCTCTGCAGCAGTAAATCCTTGTAGGAATAGGCTCAAGGTAATACTGATGCTCAAAGTCATCAGGTTGTAGCCTAAAAAACTAATCAAGGGCACCGGATACTTGAGCATAATCAAGCAGCCAGCCATTAATGAAGCAAACACAACTGCCAATAACACCCAAGGATTTATCCATTGCAGTATTTCAACTGGAAAATACGCAACAGCAAGATAGTTAATGCTAAAACCCCAAATTAGCACTAAACCAATCACTAAATTGAATACCCGTTTGCTTACAGGCCTGTCTTCTAAAAAGACGCCTGATAAATACCGATTCATACTGACTTCTGATCTTTGCATGCCAACTACCTTTTGACTAACACCAAGCGAATGCTATAAATTTCGCGTAGCTTAACCAAGGCAGTAGTTTAGCTATATAGCGGCGAATAACTTTTGCAGAACATATCAACAAACAAGGAATTAACTGCATAATACATATACAAAAATCATCTTTCTGCACTTCAAATCTTCCTAGGCTAACCTCTAAAGCCTGTTATTATTCAAACACGGCCTTTTATCGAGCTAGCTATGATCACTTGGAAACATCAAATAGACTCACTAAAGCACCTGATTGATTGGGTGTGGTATCTCGATGTTTCTGCTGACGACAACATTGATGCCATGCCGCAACTGGTGCCCAATGTTAATGCCCATTATATAATTTCGCCCAGCCAGCAGCCCTATCAATACACCAGTGCTAAAGCTCAGTTTTCAGGCAGTGGCAGCTACTTGCTTACAGCCAATACTCAGACTTTGATCCTTGATGATAAACCGCCACTGACCCGTTTAGGTTTTCGCTTTACTCCCACGGCGCTGTATCAACTTAAGCAACAGCAAGCTGGAGTTATCAACCAATGCGTAAAAATAGATTGGCTAGATGATTTACTGCCGCCTGAACGCTATCAAGCCTTAATAGCGCAAGCAAATAAAGAAACACTGCTACAGCAGGTTGAGCGAGATCTCAGCCCGCTGCTCACCATCGCAAAGTCTGACCCCACGGTAAACTTAGTTGAAAAGTCCTTACTCTTTATCGAACAAAGCAATGGCATGCTCAGCAGCGAGCATTTAGCCAAGCAGTGTTTTTGTACCAAACGCACCTTAGAGCGTGCCTTTAGCAAAGTGGTTGGCTTGAGCATTAAGCAATATCAAACCATAGTGAAGTTTGAGGCATTGTTTACCCATCTATACCAGCATCCGTTAAATCCAGATTGGGCCGCTTTAGCCGATCAATATGGCTTTAGCGATCAGCCACATTTGATCCGCCAGATGAAAAAGATCTTAGGCGTAACCCCAGCTGGTTACATCAGCGCACGGGATCTTGTTATCGATATTTATGGCGACTTTGAATAATAAAGCTGTTCCGCTAAAGCTGTTTGCAGCAATTGGTTTGAGCAAACGTTAGCTGAAACTTGTCGCAAATGTTCAATCGCTAGCTTATTGGCCACGCTATGATGGGCGCATATTCATTATTTAGGTAAGCAACATTGTCGATTACACAATTTAAATTAGGCCAAGCAATCCCATTAACAGACTCGCTAACGATTGAGTTAATTAAGGCGAGTGATCTGAGTGAGATCATCACCATGCTGGACGATCCTAAGGTCGCAGAGTATTTGTTTTTCGCACCATCGCCAGTTGAGGTTTACCAAGGCTTCTTTAACCCGATTATTGAAAACACCGCAGAGGCGATTAGCAAAGGCCAATGGCCAGATAACATCACTGTCGTTATTCGCGATCTTGATGGTCAATATATGGGAATGGCTGGCTTACCTGCGGTTATGTTTATGCAGGGTAACTTTGAAGTCGGCTATCAACTGCCAGTGCACGCTTGGGGTCAAGGTATTGCCACTGCGGCCTGCAAGTTTTTAACTCATCTTGCCTTTAGTGAGCTCGATGCCCATAAAGTGACTGCCGATTGCCACATTAGTAACACCGGCTCATATAAAACCATGCAAAAGTGCGGTTTTGTGCATGAAGGTACCCAAAAAGATTATTTCAAAATGGCGCTGGGGTTTGACGACCGCGTGCACTATGGCATCACCAAGGCGCAATTTCAGGCTTTATAAGCATGATTATTACCCGCGCAGTTAATGCTTCAGCGCTGCTATAAAGGCGCTTTACCAAAGTCGAAATCGGTAAAACTTGGCATACTGTCGATTTAGCTTGGTATAAAAACCGTGATGAGTGTTAAAATCTAGGCCTATTGATTTTAGCCAACATAAAGGTAATGCAATGAACCCGATTCTTGCGATCTTAAAAGAGCACAATGTAAGTGATGAACAAGCTAAAGAGCTGTTCCAAACTCTGACTGAAAACCCAATGATGGCTATGGCAGTGATTGGCCAACTTGGTATTCCACCAGAGAAGCTACAGCAGCTAATGGGTCTTGTTATGCAAAACCCAGCTTTAATTAAAGAAGCTGTTGAAGAGCTAGGCCTAGACTTTGCCAAAGTTGAAGCGGCAAAAGCCCAGCTGCAAAAGTAATAGTTGCAAAAGTAAAGCACCAGCTCTTGCTGGTAAGCAGCTTGAATACTACAAAAGAAGTTATCCTAAACGCCTTGCGCAGCCTTTGCTACAAGGCGTTTTTGTTTCTAACGGCCATTCATTAGGCGTTGCTAAGCGATACACTCAAGCACAGATGAAAATGCTTATATCAAACCAATTATAATCATCAGTTTTTCCAGCGCTTTAATCATCAATCTTTTAACCACAAGCTTTTAATCATCAAGCTTTAATCACGCGCCATTATCTTAGGCTCTGCAAACTTAGGGATAGTCAAATCATTAGGAATTAGCGGTAGCACTGCACCAATCACATCGTGACCATCGCTGGCATCAACAAACTTCCACGTTTTACCAATATCGGTAGAGTATCCCAATAAAGCAGAGTTCCTGAATATCTTGCCTTCTGCAGTTTGTGTACTAATTGTCATCGGCAAATAAGCGCAATATTCATCACCATCAATAAACATTTGGGTGGGCTCAGTAAATGTCGCTGAATCTTGACTAAAAGCGCCTGACTTCATCCTTTCGGTGAACTGCCAAATAATACGTTGATAAGCGACCCTTGCACCTTCAAACATTATCTCTTCATCGAGAATAAAGCCCATAAACGTATCAACATCATTATCAGTAATGCTTTGCTGAAACAGCTTGGCGGCGGCGAGAGCCTTGGCAACCATTCGCTGACCTTGAAGGTCGTAATACTTCTGCTCACCACTGGGCTGCCCATTAATAACCGCCGTGTCCCACTTCAGTTGCCCGTTAGGCCAAAACTCTTGTAATGTGCCATTACCTTGAGCATCGAAATTGGCTCGTTGATCTAGTGTTCCATCCTCTGAATAAGATTCAGCGAAGCCGACTATCTGGCCATCTTTAAAGTTACGCTTAGCTCTAAGGCTGCCGTTGTCGTGGTAATCTGTAAATTCGCCCTGCTCTAGCCCTTCATCAAAAAATCCCTCTTGTGCGAGCAGACCATTTTCATGAAAACGCTTTCTTATTCCCGCAGGGTAGTGCTCGTCATAATGTAGTGTGCCGTCCTCATAAAAAGTCTGCCAATGACCCACCCTATCAATTCCTAGCTCATAGCCGCGGAGCTTCAACTGGCCATTATCAAAGAAATATTCAACTAACTCAGGTTCTAGTTCGACTTTTGGCTCAACGGGGAAATCGGCTGTTTTCATAATAAAGTCTGTATTGAATGACTCGCCTTTCTCTTGTTCCTCTTCAGAAAGTGTCGCCAAAACAGGCAATAATGCTTCGATTGAACCTTGTAACTCCTGCTTAGCAAGTGCATCAAATGTCGCTGAACCGCTCGACTTTTTAACCTTAGTTTGTACTTCAGTACTTTTACCAACGTCATAATCTACTGCAACCACTACTTTGAGCTGGCTAAACTCAGTGTGGCTTTGCAGCGCTTCTTCCCCGGCTATCAAGCTCAATACATAGCAGCGCTCAAAGGTATTGCACTCAATGGGTTTACGCTTTGCTTGATCGCTGCAACCCACAAATAATAAGCTGATGAACATAAAGCCAAGAGTAATAATAGATTTAATAAAATTCATAGGGTTACAACTAACAGCGATAGATGCTGTGCATCCTAAAGTAAAAATCAACCAGGCGAAAGTACAGTATGTAAACTGAGAGGGATAGCTCGCTATAAGTGGCTAGTACGGGACTTATTGTCATATGTGTAAAACAAGGCCAACAACTTTGCAGGCCTTGCGGTGCAATAAGCTTGGGATGATTTATCATCTTTAATTCGCAAGACGTAAACCTGAGAATAAATCTAAGGCATTAAATCTAATTGGTTACCCCCTCTCCAGCGCCTTCAAACCCTGCTAACCAGGTTTTCAACAGTAGGTTTAGGGCGGGTTGTTCAGCATCTGACAACTGTTCAACTAATTTGTGTTGGATCCGCACATGGTCTTCAATGGCTTTATCTATGGTGTTAAAGCCTTTTTCAGTTAAGCCCACCGATACACTGCGGCGATCTTGTTTACTGTGCACTCGCTCTATTAAGCCTTTGGTTTCAAGCTTATCTAAACGGTTGGTCATGGCTCCCGAGGTGAGCATCATCGATGACAACAAGGCTGATGGTGTGAGATTAAACGGTTCTCCTGAGCGCCTTAATGTCGCTAAGACATCGAACTCGCCCATGGTCAGGCCGTATTGTTTATGACAAGCTGCAATCTCAGCCTCGATGTGTTTTTGCAAACGCATAATACGCCCGAAAATAGCCATCGGCAGCGTATCTAAATGCGGCTTCTCTTTGGTCCACTGTGCTATAACCTTATCGATATCTTCCATTTTTCACCTTTAATTTGCGTCAAGCAGGCACACCATTAATAAACTTAACGCTTAGATACTTTACGCAAAGATACTTTACAAGAAGAGACTTTACAAAAATAAATTATCGGTCCACAATGAAATATATCTTCACGCAAAGATACTTAACATAAAGGTAGTTTATGAATGTGTTTATTGCCATGATCCCGGCATTTTTTTGGGGCACAACCTACGCCATGACGCAGCTTACTCTGCCCGACTGGCCGCCACTGCTACTAGGAGCGATTCGTGCCTTGCCTGCTGGATTAATTTTACTGGCAATTAAACCTAGCCTACCGAATAGAGCTGACTGGCCAATTTTAGTTAAACTCGGTGCCATCAATATTGCCATCTTCTTCAGCCTCATTTTTGTAATGGCTTTGACACTGCCCTCGGCATTATCAGGTGTAGGTATGGTTTCGGTGCCCGTATTTGCCATGCTATTTCATTGGCTGATTAATAAAAAACGCCCTAATCTACTACAAGCTATATCCGGTCTCGTTATTGTGATCTTGGCTTGGCAGCTGTTTGACCCAAGCTCCATCAGTTTAAACCCTGTCGGGCTGTTCGCTATGTTGGCCGCAATAAGCTGCATTATTGTTGGCAGCACCATGACTAAAGAACTCGGCACACGTATTCATTGGTGGACGGTACTGACGTGGCAGCTCATTATTGGCGGCAGCTTGCTACTTTTGGTCTCAGGCATTGAGGCTTTATTCTCAGCAGATAAGTATCTAGCTATAGCCTCTGGATTTAGTCTAATGAATAGCTTTGGGATTGGCTGGATTGTGCTGCTAAACACAGTGCTCGGTTATGGCTTATACGTATGGTTATTACAGCGTATGAGTGTGGTCGACTTTACCTTTGGCAGTATTGCGAATCCAATAGCAGGGATTATCAGTGGCATTTTGTTAGTCAATGAATCTTATAACTCACATCAATATCTACTGATGGCAGGGATGATATTAGCTTCAGTTTCCCCCGCGTTAATCCAAATGCTTAGGCGACGCTTTACGCTGGCATCGACAACTAATAAGTAAGGCTGCCAAGTAATAAGGTCAGCCTTTGCCGCTGACCTTGTTACTGTTGTTTTTGTTATCGCTCTTATTGTTATAGCTGTTTTTGCAAAAAAGCATGATCTATTGCACATTTCCCCCCGTCTTGCTTGCGCCCCACCAGCAGCTGCGTACAATCCGCGCCAACAATTTATTGTGCTGTATATCGCTGGAAATTTGGTCCAGAAGTCTCTACCACAAGACCTAATCTTGTGACTACAGCCCAATCACCGTCCGTTGCCAAACACTTGGCAGCCCAGTGGTATCTGCCAATAAATTTATTGAATTTCTAATGTAAGAAGAATACGTGAGCGCTGCATAGAGCCTCATGTATGAAGAACGCATTAATAACGCATCAATAAAATAAGGCATCACTGTGGCGATCTCTAGCTTACTTCTACGTACGGGGCAGTCCCGTTTTATGGAATCGACGTTCCAACTTTCACAGCGCAATGCCAATGTTGGCACCGAGCTCTACGCCGGTTTTATCACCTTTTTAGCCATGAGTTATATTTTGGCGGTGAATCCGGCGATCTTGGGCAGCATAGAGGGAATGGATAAAGGCGCGATCTTTACCGCCACCGCCTTAGCTGCCGCGTTAGCCACCTTGATAATGGGTTTTTTCGGTAACTACCCAGTCATGTTAGCGCCCGGCATGAGCATGAACAGCTTCTTTAAGGGCATGTTGGCATCTAGCTCAGTTGGGCTAATTTGGCACGAAGCCCTGTTCGGTATTTTTCTGTCCGGCATCGTCTATCTGATCTTTTCCATGACTAAGATCCGCAAACAGATGATCGAGTCGATCCCAGAAGATCTTAAGCTCGCAATCACGGTTTCATTGGGATTATTCATCGCTTTTCTCGGCTTAAAAAATGCAGGCATTATTGTCGCCCACCCAGCCGTGCTCGTCAGTATGGGAGACATTACTCAGCCTCAAGTTGCAATAGCCTTTATCAGCCTTTTTGTCGCGGTAGGTTGTATGGTGAGAAACATCAAGCTGGCCACTTTTATCGCCTTTATCGCCTCGATTGCGCTCACTCTCATCAGTGATGCCGTGCTCGGTACTCAGTACGCGCCGATCCCCGAAACCTGGTTTAGCGCACCACCAAGCATAGAGCCCAGCTTTGGTAAGGTGTTTAATTTTGAGTTTCTAACCGCTGACAAGTTATTTGATCTGCTGTTTATCGTGATCATCTTTTTTATCGTTGATTTCTTCGACGGTTTATCGACCATTGTCGGTGTGGGTAAAGATGCAGGTATTATCGATAAAGACGGTAAAGTACCTAACGCTCGCGCCGCATTAGTGGCTGATGCTGGCGGCACCGTCATTGGCAGTGTATTAGGCACCACTTCCATTACCGCTTTTTCAGAGTCAGGCATCGCCTCGGCTCAAGGGGCGAAGACGGGGCTAGCTGCGGTTGCTACTGCGTGTTTATTCCTATTGGCACTCTTCTGTTATCCGGTATTTTCAATGTTCTCAACCGCAATTGTTGCCCCTGCGATGATTGTTGTCGGTATTTACATGGTGGGACGTTTAGGCAAAATTAATTGGGATCATAAGCCATCATGCATTGCAGCCTTCTTTACCATCATGTTCACGATTTTAAGCTTCTCACCAGCCAACGGCATGGCGATGGGCTTTATCAGCTATGCGTTCTCCATGGTAGTTGCAGGTAAAGGCCGTGAAGTGCATCCGATTATCTATGTTTTATCGATCATTTTTATCGCTTATCTGGTGATGCTCTAAGCTAACACCTGCAAGAATAGAAAGGCCTGTGCAATTAAGCTATGGCCTTTTATCCTTGCTGCAACACACTTAAATAAAAAGCACATAAATAAAAAGCACATAAATAAAAAGCACTCTAAAAAGAGTGCTTGTTATTTAGCTATAAACGCAAAAATGAAGCGTCAACCTTAGGACTTATCGCAAGTAGAGCTGTAGTGATTAAGCTCAATAAGGCCACGTAATATAATGCCGTGATAGCGGGCTTTAACCAATTGATAATCCATAGAAGGTGCAAAGTAATAAGTCACCTCTTCGCTGCCCGTTTGCTTAACCGGAATGACGCTTAACTCACCCCAAGGGGCAATATTTGTTGTCAGCGGTTCTTGTACATAATATTGATACGGCTCTATTGCATCGGATGCCTGCCTGATTAAGCGAAATTGTTGTCGCCCTTGTAGCAAAAACTCACGCATCTGAATGGCCAAGGTATCGACATCGCGGAGCGGAATATCAGTAGAGTCGTAACGCTCGATATCACCATCAATATCCACCTGAGAGCTCAGGCCATTAGCGCTAAAGCTGGCCCGCATATCTCGGGCGCGAAACCCGGTCACTTTTTGATGAAACTGGCTGGTAAGCCACTGACGGGTTAGGTTCGACCAAGCAAGCGTTGCAGTTTGATGGTATTGAGTACCAATACCTAGAATACTGGCCTCACTTTTAGTAATCACCTGCGCGGTTTGGCCTTGCCAATTCTCCGTACGATCCATCGTGCCTGTATGGATGCCACTGACGTAAATATCGTATTTAGCGTTACGGCTACACTGCTTAGGCTCTGCGGCCATTACTGCGTCTTTTGCTGCTGCATCACTAGCAAAAACATTAGTGCTAGCGACACCAAAGAGTCCGTACAGGCTTATCATGATGGCAAGATTACGACTCATGATTAAAAGACTTCGTTCACATTAAGGTAGAAGTTAGTTTCGTTCTCGCCCACACCAATATCTAGGCGTAAATTAATATTGCCTTTGATTTTAAAGCGGAAACCAGTGCCGTATGAAGTCATTAACTCTTCATTAAGATCGCTCACCTTTGATGCTACGCTACCCACACCGCCCCAAAACACCATGCCATAACGCTGAAAAATAGGTAAACGGTATTCAACTTGGCCCATCATCATCTGCTCGTCGCGGTAACGGCCTTTGATATAGCCACGCATCGCTCCTGAGCCACCGAGGTCTGGCAACATGTTCCAAGGCACATCGCCATTGGTAAAATGCCCCTGTACCTGCCAAGCGATAAGACCTGGCGCCGAACTCAGCAAAGAGGTTGAGCTCAAGTCGATATAATTTGCTAACTCAAGATTGTAAGTCGAGAACGTCGAATATTCGCTGTTTTGATACAGACCGGCATCGATTTGGAATAACCAACCTTTAGTGGCATTTAAGCGGTAATCACGCGAATCATAGATACTGGTTACCACCACTCCCGAGCTAAAATTATTTGGCAGAAGTGTATCTGAATCTACTGGCATCTCTGTTTCGACCAGCTCTAATTTTTCAGCACTGGCGTAAGTGAAATCTGCGCCCACACCTAGAAAGTAGTTATCGGCAATTTCCGTCATCCAGCGTGGTTTAAAACTATAAACTTGCTCTTCAAACTCATGGTGATTAGCGTCGATATTACCTTGTTCGATACCCTGTCCATAATAAACAGCCGCTTCGTTATGTAGCTCTAGCCCCAGCTGTAAACGCTGCTTACCACCGTTGAAAAAGGTCATATTTTCAACTTCAACACCATAAGAGTTGTTCATCGACACAAACGAATTCAATACTAACGACGAAGGCTGCTCATCACTCGCGGCGCCGTCTGTTTTATATAAGCCCACCATCAGCAAACCCACACCAAACTTCTTCTCTGGTGTGTAATACGCGGTAGGTAAGTAGCTCATATCGATAGGCTTACTCTGATCAAACTCACCGTCAGCACCAAACACAGACAAGATATCGTCGACCCAAGTCGGCTCCATATCTTTAGGCGTTTCAAATAAAGGTTCTACAGCGACAGCTTGATGAGATAAGGCCAGCAGGGTTAACAGCAAAATCCGTTTCATAAATACTCTAATCAGTAACGAAGATAATGGGAATTAAGGGGCGGCATTCTACCATTACAAGAGTATTCAACAATGACTTTTTTTGATTAAGGATTAATCAGAATAAAGAGTGTTCTTTTGTGAATAACAGAAGCAAACATTAAAGCTTAGCTGTTAGCGAGCAGTAAAAAGCAAAGTAACAACAAAATTAGAGGCGACTAAACAAGCTATAAGAAATAAATAACACCGTCACATTTTTACACTAAACACTTAATAAATATGATTTTTTGTCGACTTATATCAACATATTATTTTTCCAATGCAATAAAATAATTTCAGGCATTAAGCCATTGACGGCAACAAGCCTTTATCACGAGATACTTATAATATGAAAAAAACAGTTTTAGCGTTACTTATCGGCAGCACTTTAGTTGGTTGTGGTAGTGATTCGGATAATCAACCTAGCCAAGACCTAGTAAGTGCAACATTAATGGATGTGGCTTTGGTAAGCGGCGTCACATATCAGTGCGGCATTCAAAGCGGTACCACTGACGCCGAAGGTAACTTTAATGTTAAAAAAGGCACAACTAATTGCGTCTTCTCAATTGGTGAGCTTTCTTTAGGCCAATCTAACGCCACGATCACAGAGACTAACAACCAAGTTTCAACATTAACACTTAAGCCTACTGTTACTGCTCGAACCGTAGTGAACCATGTAGCCAATGTCTCTGCACTTTTACAGACAGTAGATGCTAATAATGACATTAAAGATGGTATTGATTTAACTAAGGTTGTTTCAACTTCTATCCCTGCAACTATTTTACAAGCCACTGATGATAAAGCTTTTGACGAGTTAGTATCTCAAGTTAAAATTGAAATAGACGGTGAAGAAAAGACTGTTAAAGATCTAGGTATTGAAACGGTAGCGCCATCTAAAGCAGGCGCAGAACTCAATAACACTTACAAAAGTGAAAACGTTGATACATTAATCAAAGATGTGAAAAAGCTTGCAGTAAATGATGACTTTACCAAAGTAGATTTCGACGCAAAGTTAAACGAATATAGAGACTTATTAAAATCAGGTTCAGACGATAGCAATGGCTACCATCAAAAAGCCTTGCTCGCCATGATTGAAATTTTAGAAGTTTCAAACATGCAAGAAGTCAGTGAACGCTTAAAAATTACTAACCCAAGTTCTTCTGAAATGTTAGCAAACTTATTGGAAGTCGCACTTAATCCAAAGTCATTGGTTGAACTATCTTTAAATGAAGCTAAAACCGGCAGCACAGATGATATCAATATCATTCTTAACAGTGCAGCTGTTCGCCTAGCTAATGCTAGCAATGAGTTAGCGACTGCTTTCCCAAATAAAAACTATGTCATGCAGTATGGTGAGATCTCTGAAGATGAAGCAGAGTTTAGTCTTACCTACCAAGATGCTCAAATTGCTCGCAGCTATGCACTTGCTTTAGCCAGTACCTTAAATCTAGTAGCCTCTTATGAGAAAGGTTCAGATGCTAACCTCATGCCACAAACGGAAGAGTTAACAGTTGATGTGGTTGAGTTTAGCAATGGCGAGATCATCGAAAAAGAGATGGACCTTAAGGCTGAATTTAGCCAAATAGAAAGCAACCCATTATCGCTATTATCAAAAGGTGAAATCGGCCAGTTTAATGCTTTTGCAGAAGCTAACCTAAAAGAAGCCAAAGCATGGTTAACTGAAGCTATTGAAATCGCTAAATGGGTAGATCTAAGTGATCTATTAGATAAAGAAGAAGCTGCTGAAACAGCAAAAATCATTGCTGATTTGAGCCAACATTTAGCAGATGAAAACTCATCATTCCTAAGTGAAGACGCCGATAAAGAGCAGCTTTATATCAATTTACATGCACTATTTAGCACAGCTAAAGGTATCGACGTTACCGATATTAATATTGCTAACCTAGAGTACCAATGTGAAAGGAATTGGGACGGAACACCATTAAAGAATTCACAATACAGTGAAACACTATCAAAGCTATTTAATGAGACCGTATGTTCTCATGAAGAAGACAACCATCACTGGAATGTCTTCGATAATATTGCAGTAAAGGCTTCTTACTCTCAGCTAGATTTTCCAGACGGCGCGGATCGTGAGTCGAGTTCTTCTACCATTGAAGAAGTTATCTGGTGTGGTCAGTCAGCAGATGGCCAAAAAGTTAGTTGTTTCGACGAGCAATAATCTTTATGAAATTCAACCTTAATGTTGGATTTCTATTGTTATCTCTAACAGCACCATTATCGGCAAATTCCTTTAATGGTGTTGTTACGATTAACAATATCACCGAAACGAAATACCAGGCGGTCTCCGAGACTCGCTCTGTGATGCTTTACAAGCTGAAAGCCGCGCAATACCAATCTATCAAAAATCGTAATATGTTCTTAGATGGTTTAAATAAAGAGAAAGCGAAAGAGATTTTAAACTATCGCCACGGTCAGTTTTCATTCGACAACACCACATTAAACTTCGAACATGCCTTTTTTTATAAAGGTGAGCTTTATCTTGATAAAGTATCCGGTCTGCTCGGCAAGCATATGATTAATGCCCACCAGCTAATTATCAACCTGCAAAGCAAGCAAATTACAGCCAAGCGGATCATTGTAAATAAAGACAACAGTATTCAAATCAAAATGAACTTTAGCTGTAAATTTGGTTTAGCCTTTCCCCCCCGCAGTCAACAAAGCTGCACTTAGCTTCTGATTAGTTAGCTATGCCGTTTTATCTACCTGATTACAGATTAAATACTTAGCGATATCGATCTCATTTATCTGAGCCGAGTCCAAAAATTTATGCGCATATTCAAGATAGATCCCGCTTGAGAGGAACAACTTAAAGATATCCATATCTAAGTGTTCATCGAGCGCCAGTTTATGCAAAATATCAATAGCAACGCTGAGTGGCTTAGCCTTTTTATAAGGTCTATCTGCAGCGGTTAGCGCTTCGAATATATCGGCAACCACTAAGATCCGCTCGGGGATCGATAAGTCTTCAGCGCTGAGCTTACGTGGGTAACCCGTGCCTTTTAAGGTTTCATGGTGAGTAGAGGCGTAGCGCGGTACGCGCGCAAGCTCTGGGGGGAACGGTAGGTTCTCTAGCATCTTAATGGTACTGGTGACATGCTCATTAATTTTAAACCTGTCTTCAGTGGTCAAAGTGCCTCGTGAGATAGAAAGATTATACAGCTCACCTAAGTTATATTGATATTCAGGGATCGCCATTTTAATACCAAACTTAGGATCAAACTCCACCTTATTGATCCGCTTGATAATATGTTCAGGTTTATCGCGCAGCAACGGCTCTGTGACCGGATAAACGTCCTCGCCTTCTCGTTCACTAAGATTAAGTTCTTCGACTGGTGACAGCCCTAGCCTATCGTCAAAATGACGCTGCCAGCTGATTTTAGCCAGTTGTGCTAGGCGATCTGTCGACTCTTGATCCATAAACTCGCCGCCAACATTGGCCTTGGCGATAAATTTAAAGTCCTCTAGCAATTGCGATCGCTGCTGATGGAGCTCTGCAAGAAGCAGTTCTTCTGACTGCTCGCCCGACGGCTTAGCGTCTTGCTTACACAATATCGTTTGCTTTAGATATTCAATCTCGGCGTCTCTCCACAACACCTCAAAGCGCATCCTAACCTCATGAATACGGTTATAAACGGCTTCAAGCTTACTGCCCTTATCGACGATATATTCTGGGGTGGTGATCTTGCCGCAATCATGCAGCCAAGCGGCGATTCTAAACTCGCGCTGCTCATCATCGGAGTTAAATTTAAAGTCCTTAAAAGGGGCTAGTTCTGAGTTTTCTGCAGCCTGAGCCAACATCAGGCCAAGCTCTGGCACTCGATTACAGTGTCCTGCGGTGTAAGGAGATTTATCATCAATAGCTTGCGCTATGAGTTTGATAAAAGACTCCATTAACTCCTTTTGATTCTCCTCATGCGCCTTAATCGCACTCGACATATCCATCATAGAGTGCGCCAATTCATCAAGCTCGGTGATGCTTGACTCAACTCGCTTCACTGCATCATATTGACGGTTTTTAATCTTGTCATTTTCAATCGCCAATAATTTAATAGGTCGAATAATAGGAGATGAAAACAGCCAGGATACGGGCAAGATAATCAATAAGCAGATGCTGGTGAGCAAAATAGATTGCTGTACTTTCTCAATACTGGTCGCAAGTAACTGCTCCATTGGCACCACAATCGCAAAATACTCTTGATTCCCAGCTGAAGGCTCTTCACTTCCAGCCGATGCATCACCAAAAGGGGTTACATAAACAAACTCCTCAACCCCATTTAACTCACGACGAATTAAGTTTTGTTGGTTTTCCGGCTCAGCCGCTAGATCAATAAGGGCTTCAAAAGGCACAGTCCCTTGCGTTAATAAAGTCTGCTTTACTCCTTCACCAAACCACTTAGCCCTCAGAGCTTTGATTTGAGCCGGGGTGATATTAGCTAAAGCCTGATTAATGATTTCAATAATATCTGCTCTGTGAGCAGGCATCACAACGTGTAAACCGGTATTCAGTTTGATCGGAGAGAAATCTAGCTGCTGATGATATTGGATGTGCTTAACAAAAAACTGATTAGCTGTGTAATGCAATATGATGTTGCTATCGAGCGCAGCAAAAATCTCCCCCTGTTCAACCGCATGCAATATGGCATAGGTGGAAGGCATCTCGACTATCTCAATCTGCGGATAATTTTGCTTAATAACCTCAATAATCGACCAACCAGTCGGTATCGCAACCTGCTTACCATTGAGTTGCTCGATATGCGTGATCTCTGGCGTTCCTTGCTGGGTTGCTATCGCGTAGGGAAGCTCAAGAAAAGGCTCGCTAAACTTTCCTAATAAACGTGTCTCATCGGTTTTAATCACAGAGTGCAGCATGTCTAGTTCATGATCTTTATAGCTTTCAGTTAATTCACTCCAGCTAAAACCATTGACATAGTTCAACTCTAATCCTGTCATATCGGCAACCAGATTGAGTAGATCGACACTATAACCCTGAGGCATGCCTGATATGGCAAAATCAATAGGCGCCCAATCGGTTTCATTGGAGACTAACAGCGGCTCAGTATTTTCTACCAGGGCGCGTTGTTTTGCAGTCAAAGCTAACTCTTTAGACTTAGGTATTTCAATCGCCGTCTTTTGTACTTGGTTCGATGCGATTAGCTCACCACTTTGCTTGTAGAGATAAATATTTTTCTCCGTGATCCCCTTTTCACTCTCCCCCTGCATAATCAGATAATCTGAAAGTGATGACAGGGCGATATCTAAGGCAAGCACGATTTCGGAGTCTGCGAGCTTTATCGAATAAGTTTGCCCCGGAGATTGCAAATGCTGAAACAGATAAGGCTCTGTTTTAGAAACTGCATGAGTATGAGCATCAACAAACCAAGGCCTAACTCTAGCGTCATACTCACTGGGCTCTGTTTGCATCACGCGTAAATTAAACTGCTCATCGAAATAGGACTGCTCTTTTCGCCGTAATGTCCCCCCACCACTGATGGTAATCATCACCCAACGATCTAGATGGGATGCATTAAGCTGCTTTCTTATTATTGGGTGTGCATCCAAATTAATCAGCTCATAAAAATCCCCATTAGGCATGCCTACATAAATGCCATAAAACAATGGGTTAATTTGCATGACGTCAGCAAACGCCTGCCTGACTTCAGGATTAAAGGCACCATCTATCACAGGCGTATCAAAGTTTGACAGTAAGTGAGTGGTATTAATCGCGCGATTATCGACTTGAGTAAGGTAGCTACTGGTATTTTTAGCGGTAAGATTGTAGAGCTTAACAGCGGCATCTGTAGCCATGTTTTTACTAAAGTAATATTGCAAACTAATGGCAATCGCGGCGGTTAGAATAGTGGCTAAGATAAAGATCCCAACCACGGTAACACGAATGGTAAACCGTTTATTACTCATCTTGGCTAAGTCGCCCATAGTATCCTAACTCTGTCATCCAATCCTTGAATCAACATCTTACAACAAGGCTGTAACAAATAAACAGCTTGAAATGAAAACAAAGTTCCCACTCACTCCATGTGACTAAATTAAAGCAAGCTAGAGAATAGTCTAAACCTTGAGCAAGCACTGATTGCATGGGGTTATTAGCCCATATTATGCTAAAATAGCTGATCAGCTTTATGAATGTGCAGCAACTCTCATTTGTGTAACTGAACGTAGTAAAGCCTACCGTGATTAACTGATGAGGATACAAGATATGAGCAAGCTAAATGCTGAAGAGCGTAAAGCACGAGATAACGAACGTTTCGCGCAACGAGTAGATGAGCGTAGAGTGAAAGGCGAAGATGTGGTTGCGTACGCGCTTGCCAATAAAAAAGCCTTTAAGTTTCTGACTAAATCAGAAAAACACAGCCTTAAACAAAGACAAGCTGCGCTTCTGGAAGAAGCGAATACAAAAGCGACACAAGAATATAAGCTGAAAGAGCAGCAAGAATTAGAAAAGATTGAAGCGGCATTTACTGAACAGTAGAGCCCGATGAACAGCCATAATCACTGTGGCTGTTCTAATCCCCTATTTTAATCATCTATCTCCTTTCTCTAGCCTGATTAGAAAACAGACATCATTAACAGCCCTAACCGTGCAACTGACACGAATGCAAAAAATCGTATCTTACAAGTTACTTTTGCCTATTCAATTTCATCTATGCCAAACAACCAATTGTTCTTCGCCCATAGAGTTCGTTCAGGCCTCCTCAAGCTCCTTAATCGAATGTATAGCCAAGCCTCAAAATTTCCGCGTTCTAAATATGGATGACTTATGAACTCCCTTAAACCGGCTACATATTATTAAGGTTAAATCCATTTTTAGTGTTATTCAAACGGCTAGTCTATGCTTGAGCATGAAATTAATTCCCCAATAAAATCAGATAAGGACAGTCTATGATTAACAACAAACTATTTGGGATGTTGCTTTTATGCATAACCTTTAATGACGCGTGGGCAACTAACTTAACAAACCCAACCACATCAAAGGGTCAAAAGTGCGTATCAGTAAAAACTTTAGATACAAAAGAAATAGAGTCTGGTTCATACAATGTCGATATAGAAATTATTGGTCATTGTATTGAGAAGATGAATGTGGAAGTTTGCCCTTCGAAAACTAAAAAGGGCTGTGAATTTCATGTGTTACCACCTGGTGACAGGATAAAAAGCCAGCTACACACCCAGGATGAAATTCCAGATGTTTATTATAAGTGGGGCTTTTACGAAACATCCTCCAATCCAGCCTCCCAAGCTAGCGCTCCAAATTGGAATTATATCGAAGTGGCCTATTTATCAGCCGATATCGACGTTTTAGATCAAAGTGTCAAGCCAAATGGCTACGGCGTGATAGGGTCAACATTAGTAGGTGATAGTGTCATTCTAAGTCTTGCTTACAACAGAGTTTCTGAAGATGACGTATTAGGCAGTAATATTGATGCCACTCTAAGCCAAGCTTCAGCAACTATCGGCTATAGATACAGAACGAGTGACACAACCGATCTATTCGTTATGGCATCATATCTATATGGAGAGTTAGAGGGCTCTTTAGATGGAGAAAGTGAATCCTACGATGATAACGGTTACGGGTTAAGAGTTGGAGTTCGCTCTATGGTCACAGAGTCTTTTGAAGCCTCAGCCACAATCGATCGCATCGAAATAGATAGTCAATCAGAAACTGGTTTTGCGGTGTCCGCTTATTACCATTTCAATAAACGATTTGCTATCGGTGCAGGCTATGCAATAGCGGATGATGCCGATATGTATAACGCCAGCTTAAGAGTCTCTTTTTAATTTTAACTATAGAATTAGGAGGGGCTAACCTAGGTGAGGGCCCCCCCTTTCACTACAATGACGGCTGTTAGCCACATCAAACTTTTCTGCAGCGCTACCTATCTATAATCCCCTCAATTTCAGCTGTTGGTACTTATACAATTGATATATTATCCCGCCGTTGAGTCACTCAGCCCCAAACTTAGGTTGATTAGCCTTAGATTCTCAGAGTAACCAACACACTAATCACGAGGAATTATAATGCTAGCTGTTAATGAATATTTTGCAGGTCAGGTTAAGTCTATCTCTTTTGAAGGTGCCGACAAACCTGCATCTGTTGGCGTAATGGAGGCTGGTGAGTATGAATTTGGTACTGCGGCGCCTGAAGTTATGCAAGTGATCTCTGGTGCGCTAACGGTAATGCTGCCAGGCCAAACCCAGTGGCAAACATTTAACGCCGGTGAACAGTTTAATGTTATCGGTAATGCCAAGTTCCAGGTTAAAGTCGAGACCCAAACTGCCTACCTGTGCATCTACGGCTAACTCAGAGCTGGTCAAAATAACCATTCAAAAAGTGTAGCCGTTAAACAAGCAAACCATCCACTGACTGTTCCATAACGACGCTGTTGAACAGCTTAAATTGGATGGTTTTTTGCTTATATTATTGAATCCACCGCACAAGTTCATCAGCCGTTTTCAACGCATACTGCCTTTTTACCAAGCGACCAGATGGATCAAAAAGTAACAGCTCTGCTGAATCAGCGCGATGCTTGGCTATCAATAACTCTCCTTCAGGGCTGCCGGTAGTCGCAATCAAAAAGTACGCTTGGTCACCAAGCTGGTCACGCGCGTCATTCATTTGCTCGGTCTGACTATTACTCACAGCAAGGCCATTGTCGTAAACAAACACGACTGTAGGTTTACCGCTGCCGATCTGCTCATGTGTTGCCTTAAACCCTTTAGGCATGACCATGACTAGCACGGCAAACAACACCACTATGGAAGCGATTACCCCCAAAGCAATCCAAGGCTTACGACGAGTTGAGTTTGTATTATGTGTATCCAAGGTACAAATCCTTCTTTTAACGATTGAAATACAAAATAAAGTCACCCATTGTAATCAACTAACCTGAGGCGGATCTTAAAATTTGCAGGGAAAAATCTGGGTTTCATGCGCTGCTTGGTAAGCTGGCTATTTTACTACAATGACTGATTAACCTTACAGTTTTGAAACTGACTCGCAATACAGCGTTGACTGTTAATCTGTGCTTGCTGTAATTGCTGCTCATTGAGTTTAGCCATCATCTGTTTAAGCCGCTGCTTAGCAAGGTCGTTACCTTGAAAGCTCGCCGCATCTAACCAGACATAAACCTGTACTAAATCAGACTCGTCATTAATACCGTTATACTCCAGAGTCGCCAAATCGACTTGCGCCTCTGGTGAGCCCTGAGTCGCCGCTTGCCATAACCATTGTTTCGCTTTTAACGTATCGACGGCTCCCAACCTGCCCTCGATATAAACCATACCGAGCCGATGCATAGCAGGAATATAACCGCGTTCAGCACTGAGTCGATACCAATCGACGGCTTGCTGTGGATTAGCGTATTCATCTAAATAGAGATTACCAAGCACAAATGGCGCTTCGTTGTGGCGATTATCACTACTTAGCTTTAGCCAACGCTCAGCAATAGTGAGATCTTTCTCGCCGCCATTGCCCTCCATGTACATAAGACCCAACATAAACTGCGCCTCTGCTTGATATCTAGGCTGTTGCTGACTCTGTTGATGATGTTGTTGCTGACTCTGCTGCTGATGTTGTAAAGAGTGGCTTTGATTCGCCACTTGTTCGTACCAATAGCGTGCCAATTGCGGCTTTGCGCGACTTGATGCCCCGCTTCGATACAACTCAGCCAAAGAATACTGCGCCCCCAGTGAGCCTTGCTCCGCCGCCACCCGATAAAGAGCCATTGCGCGGTTAATGTCGGCCTTTACTAGCATTCCCTTGGCGTACAAATATCCTAGATTAGTCGCTGCATCTACGTCCCCCTTAGCTGCATTTTCAGTGCATTCAGGTGATACAACATCAGCCTGCCCCGCCACGGCATATTCACACCAAGGGTCAAATATCTTTGCAGCTAACTGAGTTTGTTGCTGGCTACCGCAACCAGCCAGAGCAAGGTTTGCGACTAAAATAGTCAATAATATACGCATAGGGAAGACCTGAAATCTGAATTTATGATTGTAAATAGTGCTGCAACTAAAGCGCATTATTTTGGCCTGTGATGATACAACAAGCCGCAGCTAACCGTTTGCTTTTGCATAAAATAGCCATGCCTTACAAGCGCTAATCCATGTAATGACTCACCCAAGAGTTTTTTTTTCGCCTAAAAGCCCCCATAGGAACGATAGCTGTCGTTTATATCGCCAATAATGGCTATAGTGGTGTTAAATTGACCTAGCGCAATAGCCAGTTACTGTCGATACCAAAAACAATGGAGCTGTACCATGAGATGGATTTTCACTGTAGCAATATTATACTTACTATCTGCTTGCTCAAGTGTTCCGCCACAGCATTCGCAAAAACTGCCTGAGTTGCCACAAACCAATCATCAGCTTTTTAACGTATCGGGCCATAGCGTCCCAACATATGAAGATCTAGTGTCACTGACAAAAATACAAGTTGATGACATTCATCAATTCGTGAGTCAAAAAGCTATCGCCATGCTTCCCAGACATAAGCAGGTATCAGAATATCTATCTAAAAGGTTAGTTAATTTTAATTACCAAGGTGCTAACTATTCCGCCAGAAATGCCATGGATAAGGTGGGTGGAAATTGCATGTCATTAGCTTTATTGAGTTACGCCGTAGCAAAAGAGCTTGGTGTAGAGACTGTATTTCAAGTTATGCATACCGAGCCACTACTGTTAGATATTACCGCTGATTTCGCTGTAACATCGAATCATGTACGCACTTTTCTTTATGAAAAGAGTGGCAGCGAAAAAGAAAATAAGGGCTTTTATTTTTCGACTAGAAACTACCTAATACTGGACTATTTCCCAGGTCGTTATGATCGCGTCGGTAAAATTGCCAATAACAGTCAATTTATAGCGATGCTTTATCGGAACCTCGCGGCAGACGCCTTACTCGATAGTGATCTTGATTTAGCCTATAGCTTATTAAGCGAAGGAATTAAATATGATGATAAATATGCTCCCTTGATCAATATGATGGCGATTGTACATCGCCGTAAGGGAGATGTAGTAACATCTGATGCACTTTATCGTTATGGGCTCGCTGTGTCTGACTCAAAAATAAGCTTACTCAGCAATTATCATTATCTGCTTTCAAAACAGGGAAATACTGAACAAGCAAGGAATGTAAAACAACAGCTGTTGAGCCTACAAGACTCTTCGCCTTATGACTGGTACCTGATAGGGCAAGATGCACTTGCCAATGACGACTTTAAAAGTGCGGAAATTTATCTCCGTAAGTTTTTAAAGAACACTCCGTATTACCACAAAGCCTATTTTGACTTAGCAAAAGCGCAATATGCGTTAGGCCAAAACGTGTCGGCCAAAAACTCTATCAAGCTCGCTTTAGAGTATGCCGAGTTGCCGCAAAACCAGCAGCAATATCTAGCAAAGTTAAACTGGCTCAAGCAGAAGTAGTTTTATCTAAGCAAACAAGGTTTAGGCAAGAGGTAGAAGCTCTACGCGCTGACGTTAAAAAATGAGTTTACTGAGGTTCGATTATTAAGCGCTTTTTTATCAAACTCGACCTGGTCTGTGATATTTGCGCTATGGAGAATATTGCCAGAATAGATCACTAACCGATTTGGTTTAGCGTCAACAGAAAACACCTTCTCAAACAACTCATCGGTATCATTAATATACCCCGAACGTGCAGCTGCCGATTGTTCAACTTTCTCCACCATGTCCAAAATCATCTCTTTATCATCAAATGAGAGATTTAGTTTTTCGCTATGTTTATAACGGTAAAAACTCGTTCCCCCCAGATGGTTACCTTTGAGGTAATGTACCGCCGCCATTGAATGATCAGCCAAAGAATCAAAATGAGGCATCTTTTGCTTTGAGGTTAATTGCTGCGGAGTCAAAGTGACTTTAGATAGCCAGCATTTAGCAATCTGGTGTTGCTTAAAACACTCACCTTGAGGTTGCAGCGCCAACAATTCTAGTAGAGCTGATAAAGATTGATAATAGCTAGCGGGCATTTCATCACGCACACCAGGAAACAGCGTTCCGTCGGCGCCCTGCGGGTTAAAATATGCTTTGTTCTCGCAGTAATCGACTAAGGACTCAAAATCAGCGATAAAATCATCAATAACCCAAATCAAATGCTCAGAGTCTGCTAACTGCAGCACCTGAATGCGCGCGTCCGGGTTGATTACCATCTTGTTGATTTCTGAGATTACAGCCATAGTGATATCGTTCCTTTACATCAATATTTAAACTAGCTTCAATCGCTAGAGAGCCTGTTGCCTTCTAAACAAATCAACAACATACCCACTTACCGACATAAAATATACCTGCTTACGGCTAAATATTCGACTCCTTCCTCTGAAACAGCAACATATTACACTATCGATTTTCAATTTCACGATAAAAAAGCCCGACACTATTAAGCATCGAGCTTTAAAGTAAAAATTGACTCAGGCTGACTTTGCCGCATTTTTGCGAATGACTTTATTGGTGCATGATTAGCGAGAGCTTAGTGGTGCTTTACCAAATTGTTGCTCCGCCATCGCTTTAGCCATTTTGGGTGCTTGCCACAGCGAAGGTAACAAGACAAATGACACCGGAACGGCGGTGATCACAATAAACGATTGCAAGGCAGAAATTCCACCAGCTCCCATTGAAATCAATGCGATAGCAACGAGTCCCATCAATATCCCCCAAAATGCACGCATCGCGCCACTCGGCTCGGTAGACCCCGTAACAACCACACTAATGGTATAAGTCATCGAGTCACCCGTGGTGACAATAAAGGTAGTGGTTAAGATCAAAAACAAAATCGCAATCAGCGTTGGCATTGGTAACTGCGAAGTAATCGCTAGCAATACGCCCGGTAAGTTAAAACCTTCAAAAGCATTCGCAATAACCCCTGGGTTAGTCAGCTCAAACGCAAGGCCAGAGCCCCCCACAACACTAAACCAGAAACAGGTGATAAGCGGTGCAATAACCGATATAGAAAGGATCAATTGACGTATGGTTCGTCCGCGAGAAATTCGTGCAATGAAGATTGCCATCATAGGACCATAGCCAATGAACCAGCCCCAGAAAAACACCGTCCACCAACTGAGCCAGTTAGCATCGCCTCGGTAGAGAGACATAGGCACAAAGTTATTCACCATTCTCGCCATGCCCTGCATGTAACCATCAATGATGAAGCTGGTAGGGCCAAATAATAGAATGAAGATGATCAGTGCAACAGAAAGTAAAATATTGTAGCGGCTGATAAGTTGAATGCCGCGGCTTAGGCCACTTAATGCCGACAAGGTATACATGGCGATGGCAAACAGTACCACTAGACTTTGAGTGATTAAGGTATCTTGCACACCAAAAAGTGCATTGAGCGCATAGCTAATTTGCAGGCCAAGAAAGCCTATTGGGCCAATCGTGCCCGCGGCCACAGCAATAATACAAAATGTATCGGTTAAGGTACCGATCCAACCATTAAGCGCTTTGTCACCAAAAATGGGGTACAGCAAAGTGCGCGGTTGCAATGGCAAGCCTTTGTCGTAGTGCAAGTGCATCAACACGATCGCCGCTAAGCTGCCGAGTATCGCCCACGCTAAGAAGCCCCAATGGAGGAATGATTGTGATAACGCATTGATTGCTAATGTGCGACCTTGTGCTTCACCATAAAAAGGTGGCGAAGAAACAAAGTGGGCAATCGGCTCTGCTGCCGCCCAAAATACACCGCCACCCGCTAATAAGGTACATAGAACAATGGCCAACCATTTGAAGGTATCAATTTCTGGGGTGTTGCGATTACCGAGCTTGACGTCGCCAGTTCTGGCGAAAGCTAAGTACAGACCAATAATAAAGTTAGCCAGCAATAAAATTTGCCAAAACGGGCCAAACCATTGAGTCACTTTTGAGAATCCAACTTGAATAATGCTGGATAGAGCTGAGGTATCGAAAACAGCAAGCAGTACGAACAGAACGAGAAAACCGCCACTTAACCAGAGTACTGGGCTGGCAAAGGCGTTAGAAGTATATGAAACACTGCGCTCAGGTGGATGAGCCGCAAGGTAATTTTCATCTGTTGATTTTCGATCGACAGATTGTGTCAAATTCGACATGTAGTGTTCACTTTTATCGTCGTCAGCCATTAAATGAGCACCGTTTAGTGCGGCCTATTTTAAGCTGATTCGGTGAATTTTCCTCGGCTATTGCAAAGACTTATAGCGACTTTGTAAAGGTTGAGGCTGTAAAAGGGGCGATATTTTAACACATACGAAAGTAGGAATAAAATCGAGACAAGTAATAGGAAAGTAGCAGTAAGTATTAGGCAATAGTGAATTATTTCAATTTGAAAGTGATTTCAAGCAGTTAATCTGTATTTGTGAATAACAATCAAGCCCCTCAAACGACACGGCGATTAAGAGTAATATCAACGTTCCGATGAAATAATGCGTCCAAGCTAATAAGCTTAGTTAATCTATCCTGGTTAATATATCTCTGGGTTAATTGACTTTGGATTATGCCAGTTGATAGAAGGGTGAGCCTGCCACGACCGCTTTTAGTCAATGAGATCGTCAATTAATGCTTTCGCCCGCTCCTTGTACTCATCTTCGGTAATCATAGCGTCATCGAGCAACTGCTTAAGCTTCTTAAGTTTATCATCGGCTTCTTTTCTTTCACTTTCAGACTTATGTTTCCAAGCTTCCCAGGCTTTAGATATCGCTTCATAGGAGAAGGTACCTCCAGTCACCGCATACACAATAATCCACCCCGTAGCACCAACCGTACCAATAGGAGCAAAAGCTGGCACCGATAGTAAAATACCAATTGCCGTGGCACCAGCAAGCAGGGATTTAATGAAAATATTTTCTTGAATCGATTTAGGGATGAATTTCATAACAACATCATGTATTTGTGATGATAATAACTTAGCCATTACTGAGTCCTAAATGAAGATAAAAGCCTAACTTAAAGAGTATGACGCACTATAAGAATATTTCCCAATCACTCGCAGCGCTAGGCTGTTGGCTCCCGAGCTAAGGAGCTTAATAAAAATCTTATATTGAGAGTCAAACCCGGCCCCACTCTGCTAACCATTCGCCCACTTTGTACTATGCAAAAGGGTTCACTATTTGTTAAAGTCACGCGAATTATCAGCTTAAGAGGTTACAGTCTTGTTTAGAGAGCGCTTTAAGGATGTTAGTGTTAAAGGAGATCTATTTGGTGGTGTAACCACAGCGATTATCTCGTTACCTTTGGCCTTGGCGTTTGGTGTTGCCTCAGGAGCGGGTGCAGAAGCAGGCCTGTGGGGGGCAATTTTAGTTGGCTTCTTTGCAGCCTTATTTGGCGGTTCATCAACCTTAATCTCTGAGCCTACCGGTCCAATGACGGTCATAATGACTGCCGTGTTAACCAGTATGGTGGCAAAATATCCTGAATCAGGGATGGCGATATCTTTTACCGTCGTCATGATGGCCGGGGCATTTCAGTTTTTGATCGGCACCCTTAAATTAGGCAAGTACGTCACCTTAATGCCTTACAGCGTCATTTCTGGTTTTATGTCTGGCATTGGCGTTATTTTAATTATCTTGCAGCTATCACCACTGCTTGGACACGCCGCTCCTACTGGCGGAGTGATAGGCACACTCACATCGCTGCCGACCACCTTAGCCAACGTCAAATTCAGCGAACTATTTTTAGGTGTACTGACCCTAGCAACCTTATTCTTTTTTCCAAAAAAATATCGCAAATACGTCCCAGCACAGCTTGTTGCTTTAGTCGCGGTCACCTTATTATCAATAATATTATTCGACACAGATAGCATTCGCCGCATTGGTGAAATCCCAGCGGGCTTACCCTCTTTAGTCCTGCCTCACATCAATTCAGACATCTTTATGACCATGGTGATTGATGCGTTAGTGCTTGGCACGCTCGGCAGCATCGATACCTTACTCACCGCCGTTATCGGTGATTCACTAACCCGTAAAGAGCACGACTCTGACAAAGAGTTACGTGGTCAAGGGTTAGCAAATATGATTTCAGGTTTGTTCGGTGCGCTGCCAGGTGCTGGTGCAACAATGGGAACCGTGACCAATATTCAAGTCGGTGCACGCTCACCGCTATCAGGCATGACCCGTGCAGCAGTATTAGCCTTAGTAGTACTGGTCGCAGGCAGCCTAACAGAGCCTATTCCCATGGCGGTATTGGCGGGTATTGCCGTTTATGTCGGCTTTAATATTCTCGATTGGAGCTTCATTCAGCGCGCTCACAAAGTCAGTATGCAGGGCATGGCGATCATGTACGGCGTGATGTTATTGACCGTATTTGTCGACTTGATTGTGGCAGTGGGATTAGGCGTGTTTATCTCTAATATTCTGATCATTGAGCGCTTAAGCCAAGAGCAAGCCCGCCAAGTTAAAGCAATAAGTGATGCCGACCAAAATGATGTCCCCCTCACGCCAAGTGAACGCGATTTACTTGATCAAGCCAATAATAAACTGCTGTTTTTATACTTATCAGGCCCAATGATTTTTAGTGTTTCAAAGGCCATTTCGCGTCAACATGCCAGTATTGGTGATTACCAGGCCATGATCCTCGATCTAACCGACGTCCCTATGATAGATGTCACCGTAGGGCTAGCACTGGAAAATGCGATTAAAGATGCGCAAGACGCTAATTGTGAAGTGTTTCTACTGTGCCCTAACCCGCAAACACAAGAGCAGCTTAATAAGTTTCATGTGATTGATTCGCTGCCAAACGCCAATACCTTCTTATTCCGTTATGAAGCCTTACAAGCTGCACTCAAACATGTGCAGAGAAATAGCTAACGATAACTTGATGTAAAAAAAAGGAAGTAACACAAAATGCTCATGGACAGAGGCACGCTTGTTCGTTGGAATGAAGAGAAAGGTTTTGGTTTCATCAAGCCAGAGAGCGCCAGTGCTCACGATATATTTATTCATATATCGGTATTAAAGCATATGGCGCGCAAGCCCATTGTGGGCGACCAAATCAACTATGTCTCAGAGTGGCAGCGCGACGGAAAAATCAAAGCCGTAAAAGCCAATATTGAAGGCGTGGCTATCGTTGCGAGCAAATCAGCTAACAAGCCTATTAATAACCAGCATAATCAGTACAACACACATAGAAGCCACTCGCCACAGCAAAACCAACGCCCAATTAAACCCAGCTTTTTGAGCAAGCTAGCTATCCCACTCATTATCGTTGTAGCAGCTGTCGGTTACAGCAAGTATCAGCAGATGAATGAAACCATAGTGCTCACCAATGATGATATTGAAAACATGCAGTGGGAGTTACCCGCAAAACCATCGAGCACTGGACTAAGCACTAGAGTAAGTGCTGCTGAAAATAAAGTTATCAGCAAGCCACAGTTTCGCTGTGAAACAGGTAAAACCCATTGCAGCCAGATGCGCTCATGTGCCGAAGCCACGTTTTACATTAAAAACTGTCCCGGCACTCAAATGGATGGCGATAATGATGGCGTTCCTTGTGAAAGACAACATTGCAGCTGGTGATAGCTAGATAAGCTTGCGTTGTAGCCAGTGCGGTGAATCAGACAATTATACTGCCATGCACAACATGGCAAATCTATACTCTCAAGAGATGGGCGCTTCAACAGTAAGCGGTGCACTAAAAACACGACAATGGCACAAGCCTAGCAACTATGCCGAAATAGAAAGCTATAGTAAGAATACGCGGCTGAAGAAACGTAACACCGCCTAGGGACTGAATAGCTAACAGTGACGGCGGACAGAGGGGATATTTAGCGCTTATAGCAAGTTTACCCTTACCTGTTTATCTGTAATAAAAGTCATTCACTATGTCTTAAATAAGTTAGACCAGAGCACCCACCAAGAATCAAGAATACGGACACCACTAACGCTCATGAGACTATTCCAACGCTTGATACTGTCGCTTGCAACTTGCCTTATAGCTTTCAACTCTTATGCTAACGATCCCGTACCGGCATCTTATGAATTTAAGCAATTATTGCCTGCATCTGCTTTTAAATCCCCCAAGGCAATACTGGATTACCAGCAAGCGTTAATCTCACTGCTCACCTCCTTTGGAGAGGTATCAGGTCAACTAGCCCTTAGCGATCATGGACTCATCAATTTTTATGACACTAAAGGGTGTCACTTGAAGCGAAATGGGCTAATACTGCGCCACCGTCGTCATCATGAACAGTGGCAGTTAACCTTAAAACTCCGCAGTAACAACGAACAATCACTCTATCAATCGCCATTAATGATGGCTGGTGAATTTCAAGCAGATGTCATAGCGAAACCAAAGCTACGTACTATCTATAGCATCGCCTCTTCTAAGGCTATTAACGCGGTGCCCAACAACCTCAATTTACTAGCACAATTATTCCCAGCCTTAGCTCAGCGGCCTCAGTTTGAAGTATTAGGTGCGCTGGAGTTAAAACCACTAAGCCAGCAACAAACGCAGCAAGCCGTGTACGAAGGACTCAAGCTTAAACTTGGTAAACACAAGCTGAAATTTAGCCTTACCATCTGGAGTCGTCCTCCCGAAAATACACCGGTAATAGCCGAGATATCTTTTAAAATTGGCAATAAGAAACATCCTCTTGATGATGAACAATTGCAATCGGTGTACAAAGTGTTAGATAACATATCCAAAATGCCTGCCTGGCAAAGCACCGTTGATAGCACTAAAACGCAATGGTTTTACCAACAAGCAACCCGCTTATGTCAGTCGCTAAATCATTAGCACACTAACAACCGAGCAATAGCCGTTAAATATCAGCCGAGTATTATCAGCCGAGTAATAGCCGAGTAATAGCCGAGTAATAGCCGAGTAATAGCCGAGTAATAGCCGATTGCAGCGTAAAAGGTACAGAAAGTAAAGACAGCGCCACCTTCAATTACCATGAATACGAGTGTGGTTGTGAATGTGGATAACGAGTGCGTTAGAGACGAGGCGATTTACTCTGCCCCTATTATTACCAATATTTATTACCAATATTTAAATTAGCTTAAAAGTTATGATTAAACTAAGCCCCCTACTTAGCGATAAGTAGAGGGTTTGACATGCTCAAATTTAGGCTTATGCACTTATGTAATATGGCTCAGTGCACAGCCAATTTAAAGTGTATTCACTTCCGTTAACGCTTTAAATTGTTCCAGTAATGAACGCTGCTGTTCAGTTAGATCCTGCGGGATTTCAACTTTAATTTTCACAAACAAATCACCAGTCGCCCCCTTACGATCCGTAACACCTTTACCCTTTATCTTGAACTTACGTCCCGGTTGAGTCCCTGCAGGCACTTTAAGCTTAAAACGCTTATCTAATACGTTAACTTCAAGCTCGCCACCCAATGCCGCCATCACCATATCGACGCTAGCGGTATAAATTAGATCGTTGTTTTCGCGCTCAAGAAACGCATGTTCGCGGGTTGCTATAGTCAGCAATAGATCACCAGCGGGCCCACCATGCAGACCAGCACTACCTTTGCCGGTGAAACGTATTTTTTCACCGTCTTTAATACCAGCAGGGATCTTAACCTTTATCTTTTTAGTTTCGCCATTAACCGGTAATTCAACGACTTTCTCAACACCTTGCACCGCATCAACAAAGTCTACAGTGAACACAAACTCTTTATCTTGGCCTTTTTGCACTCGACTTTGTCCGCCTCTTGATTGAGAAAACATATCTTCAAAATCAAAGCCATCAAAGCTTTGGCCACCAAATCCACGTTCACGCTGACTAAATCCGCCACCAAACATGTCGTTAAATCCATCTTGACTGTAATGACGCCCACCCTGGCCACTGTTTTCAAGCCCGGCATGACCAAATTGATCATATTTGCGACGCTTATCTGTGTCGGTCAGTACTTCATACGCTTCTTTAGCACTTTTAAATTTTACTTCTGCTGTAGCATCATCAGGGTTTTTATCGGGATGGTACTTCATCGCTAACTTTTTATAGGCTTTTTTTATCTCTTGATTTGAGGAGGCCTTTGAAACACCTAGCACGCTGTAATAATCTTGTTTAGACATGCTAAACCCTCACTAATGTATATCTCAAAAAAGGGCCATGAGTTTATCTACGCCCTAAAAATTAACAAGCTTATGTATCTATACCCAAACTACCTGAGAATATGAGCATAAGTGACTATTTAGTCCAACCTTGTCTTGCGCCGCTATTGTAATCCCAAAAGCCATTGCCACACATTAATAATCAATAATGCAAAAAGTCATCGCCACCCATAAGTAACCAATAACTTCTACTTTGAACAAGGGAGGCAGCAAAACATGCCATTTATCATAGTTGGGTTGGGTTGGGTTAAGCGTGAACAAACGAAACCCCTACTTATTGAACTAAAACCCAGCCACCCATTATTAATCAATAACATAGTTAACCGTCCTAAAAATGCTACTTGCAGGGCAAGTCAGTTGTCATCTGATTCAGATAAAATGGGTGAAAAGTCTTAAAAGTTATTGTTTAGTCGCTAAAATGATGAAATTTGGACGAAGAAAGACAACATAGAATATTAGGCTGCTAATAACATGGAATTGCTGAGTTTAACGGATTTACTTATCTGAGGTCGTAACAACTTCCGACAAAGTGCCGTCGCCTTTTTTCGAGATGTTCACAGTAGTCAGTTAACTCCTGTAACGAACCAACTGGCCCATGGAACAACTTACCAAAATCTGTAGCAAGCTTGACCCAGTTCTCACTTGGAATATTAAGTCTATTCAATAGCCTTTCAGCACTAGGAGAAATAGCACCGGGTTTATCATCACGAATGATTCGGCCAGTCTCATCTACAAGCATTAAATAATCTTGCAGCGAGAAATGAATGCCTTTTGGTTGGCGCTCCCTCTCATTACCAATAAACGACAATAACTTATCGGGTTGTTTTCCTTTAAGAGCAGCATTAACTCTTAACTGCAAGCTGGTGTAATCAGACTCTTCCGGGCTCCTCGCCATTTTGGCCCGAATAGGATTGAGTTCTACATAAGCCATACAAGCTAGCACAGCAGCCTCATCCAATAAGGCTTGGCTCTTAAATCGTCCTTCCCAGAAATGCCCAGTGCAATTGTCTTCGAAGTTGGCTTGTCTAGCGATAGGTTCGTTGAGGCAGCGCATAAACCAGCTGATATCACTCAGACGTGAGCGATAAGTCGCGATAAGGTGTTTGAGTGCGGCTACCATGCACTCCTCTATCACATCACCTTTAGCAAACTTCTGTGTTAAATCAGTACCATTAAACAGTTTGTGCCACTGCTCAACGACCTCTCTATCTGACCAACTGTTCACCATTTCAAGGTCAATATAAAGCACTACATGCAGATGGTTACTCATCACCGCATAGGCCGCAACATCTATCGCAAAAACCTCCGTTAACTTGAGTATTTGCGCTTCAACCCAACCACGACGATGGTCATAATTCTTACCTGTATATTTATCCTCACCACACAGGTAGGCACGGCGAACAACTCGGCTACAACAATGATAATAAGGCGTATCTTCAAGACTAATTAAGGTACTTCTTGCACGGGGCATAACAACCTCCTACTTAAGCAATACCTAAAGCCTAGTAAGAGGCTGCAAAACATGCCATTAAGAATGGGTGTCTTCGATTGGCTTTTCGATTGGCTTCAATAGACCAGCAGACATTTTGGCTAATTTTGCGCCTGATAAACCGTGTTAGAGCAAGGCGAACTACAACTCAATCTCTTTGATTTCAGGCGCCATAGCTAAATAGCGTTCACACCTTGCCAATAGCTGCTTTCTATAAGCATCGACAAATGCTGTTTCATCTATATCAAGCGCTGGCAGCATAGCGATAACCTCATCTATGGTTTGGGTTATCTTGGTGGCCATTTGAGTTAGGTTGTTGACCAACAGCGCTCTTGGCAAACCTATATCTTCGATAAACGAGGCTAACTGATAGGCATAGATCTTATTTGGATCGAATTCATCATCGATCGCCATTGCTAACTCTTGCTCAAATTCATCGTATAGCGCGACACACACCAAGTCGTACCATGGTGTAGGCTCTAAGCCTGTGGGCGTCATAAAGAATGAGTAGTTTTTACCGTGAGCATCGGCATTGCCGGTAAGTAAGTTAAATAACGTCCATTGCAGCATATCTTGTTTAGCAGCCGCAGGATTACTGCACTGACTCGCTAAACCAAATAACCTTGCAAAGCTAACGCCCTCACGGATATCTTTTACATCACGGCCAGTACCGAAGTTACGCTCATACTTTTTGTTAACGCTAAAGCCGAGTGTTTGGCAGCTATCAATAATATGCCGTCTCAGCACTTTTTGCTCATCTGGCAAATAGCGGCGATCAAAACGCTCAACACATAGCGCTTTATATTGGCCAAAGTAACTGATATCAACATTGGCTACATTCATCGATATAGCTTTAGCTAAGCGCATGGTCAGAAATTCATTAATGACTAAATGCTGATGCTTTTCAAACTTCAAAATGTGCGTAGACGAAAGCGCGCCATCAGCAAAGCCGAATGCCTCACCGTTATAGAACAGATTCAGTTTTGACTGCACACCAGCGACCGACAACCTTGGCTTACCATCCCACACTTCCATTGGCCAAACATCTGGATCTTCGAGGCGCTTAATGACTTCAGCATCGCTTATCTCTCTGAATGACGTCTGAGGTAGTAATGTTCCTTTGAGGGAAAAGGCAATTGCACCTGCGGTATCTAAACCAATGCCACGAATAAGCGCAAAGGTGTTGCCCCTAGACACACCTAGCGATTCAACCAGATAGTCGAGCCCTTTGTTCTCGGGCAGCAAGTTAACCAAGAACATTGAGATTTGATTACTGCTGCCTGTGCCATTAAGTGGGATCATTGGGGAAATTGGAAAGCCATCTTGTTGCCAAGCATTACTGTAGCTAACCGAAAATACCTCAGTTGCGGTATCGAACGACAACTCACCGATAATTTGCTCACCAAGGTGCATGTCTAAAACAAGCTTGTTAGCCGTGGCCATCTGTTAGTACCACCCACTCGCGTTGTCACTACTGTTTTGCTTCGCAACAATCGCAATACCTAAACCATCGAGGATTTTAAACACTGTAGAGATATAAACATCTTCACCTTTTTCTACTCGGATAAAGGTCTTTTTAGTGACACCACACAACATGGCCGCCACCTCTTGAGTCAGCCCCGCTTGCTTACGGCTTTGTTTAACCTGTAAGCCCAATGAGTGTTGATCGAGTGAAGAGCCCATAACTAAATTCCGTAATGCTAACTAAAAGTGTACCTTGCTACACTTTAGCCCTGAATGTTCGATTATTCAACATAGAAGTGTAACAACGTACACTTTAATCAGGTTTATACATCGAACAACACCAAAGGTGTAGTTTCATACACTATTGAGCAAGGCTTGCCATCAAACACCCTAAAAGTGTAACTGACTACACTTTTCTGCTTAACCTCGCCCGATAGCTTATCCTGCTAAATTTCATGCATTAAAAAACCCGACACTGTTGCCAGTCTCGGGTTTTTCTATTCTTTTACAAGAAGTGGCTTTAAGTTTTTAGGCTATAGACCAACATAGGCTTTACGTTCTAACGCAGGAAAAATCGCTTTAGAGCAAGGCTTCTTGCCACGACGTTTAGCTTTCTTAAACGAGTGGCAAGGTAACGCAGCTATAAACGATTTTAACCAGTTAGATTACATGCCCATGCCACCCATACCGCCCATACCACCCATACCGCCCATGCCGCCCATATCAGCTGCATCGTCTTTAACTTCAGCAACCATACACTCGGTTGTGATCATTAGACCGGCAATTGAAGAGGCGAACTGTAGCGCGCTACGAGTTACTTTAGTTGGGTCAAGAATACCCATCTCTAGCATGTCACCATATGTGTCGTTACCTGCGTTGTAACCGTAGTTACCCGTGCCGTTCTTCACATTGTTAGCAACAACTGAACCTTCTTCACCCGCGTTAGTAGCGATTTGACGTAGTGGCGCTTCCATTGCACGTAGTGCGATGATCACACCGTGCTTCTGGTCTTCGTTAAGTACTTCTACTTCACCAATTTTGCTTGCTACGCGTACTAGTGCAACACCACCACCAGCAACCACACCTTCTTCAACCGCTGCGCGAGTTGCGTGTAGTGCGTCTTCTACGCGTGCTTTCTTTTCTTTCATTTCAACTTCAGTCGCTGCGCCAACCTTGATTACGGCTACGCCGCCTGCAAGTTTAGCCATACGCTCTTGAAGCTTCTCTTTGTCGTAATCTGACGTAGATTCTTCAGCCTGGATTTTGATCTGTGCTACGCGAGACTTGATTTGAGCCTCTTCACCGTTACCGTCGATAATGGTTGTGTCATCTTTAGTAATGATAACGCGCTTAGCAGTACCTAGATCTTCTAGAGTGGCTTTTTCAAGCTCTAGACCAATCTCTTCAGCAATAACAGTACCGCCAGTTAGGATAGCGATATCTTGTAGCATTGCTTTACGACGATCGCCAAAACCTGGTGCCTTAACAGCAGCAACTTTAACGATACCGCGCATGTTGTTTACTACTAGTGTTGCTAGTGCTTCACCTTCAACGTCTTCAGCAACGATAAGCAGTGGCTTACCTGTTTTAGCTAGACCTTCAAGGATTGGTAGCAATTCACGGATGTTAGATACTTTTTTGTCTACTAGAAGGATGAATGGGCTTTCTAGTTCAACGCTGCCAGTTTCTGGCTTGTTGATGAAGTATGGAGATAGGTAACCGCGGTCAAACTGCATACCTTCAACTACGTCTAGCTCGTTCTCTAGTGCTTGACCTTCTTCAACAGTGATAACGCCTTCTTTACCTACGCGCTCCATCGCAGTTGCGATGATTTCACCAATTGACTCGTCTGAGTTAGCAGAGATGGTACCAACTTGAGCAATCGCTTTAGTGTCTGAACACTCTTGAGATAGGTTTTTAAGCTCGGCAACAGCAGCGATTACCGCTTTGTCGATACCGCGCTTAAGATCCATTGGGTTCATGCCTGCTGCAACGGCTTTTAGGCCTTCAGTTACGATTGCTTGCGCAAGTACTGTTGCAGTTGTAGTACCGTCACCGGCTGCATCGTTGGCTTTAGAAGCAACTTCTTTAACCATTTGTGCGCCCATGTTTTCGAACTTATCTTCTAGTTCGATCTCTTTTGCTACTGACACACCATCTTTAGTGATAAGTGGAGCACCAAAGCTCTTGTCTAGTACAACGTTACGACCTTTTGGGCCTAGGGTAACTTTAACTGCGTTAGCTAGAACGTTAACGCCTGCTAGCATTTTTACGCGTGCGTCATTACCAAATAATACTTCTTTAGCTGCCATCTTTAATGTCCTTTAAATTCTTTTGAAATGACTAATGCGTTGTTGGCCAGTCGCTCGATCACGCATCAGTATTGGAAAATGTCTAAATGGAGTGAATTAGCTCACTACAGCCATTAGATCTGATTCAGAAAGGATTAGCACTTCTTCACCATCAATTTTTTCTTTCTTTACACCGTAACCTTCGTTGAAGATAACGATGTCGCCAACTTTAACGTCAAGTGGCTGAACAGTACCGTTTTCAAGAATACGTCCGTTGCCTACAGCAAGAACTTCACCGCGGCTAGATTGCTCTGCTGCGCTGCCTGTTAGCACGATGCCACCCGCTGACTTTGATTCAACTTCTGAACGCTTAACTATGACACGATCATGTAATGGACGAATATTCATCGATGGATACTCCAATTGTTTTTATGCCTAACTTATCTGCAGGCTTTTAAAGATAGTAACGACTTTACTCGATTTCACTTAAGTAAAACCAAAACTGTCGCTTGATGTTCGATACATGGGGGTTAATGTGCTCGGTTCCAAGCCCCATTTACAAAATAAATCCGATTTTTTTGACCCAGCCGGATAAAATTTGTGGCAATCCTGATAGAATTCGCCCTCCGAGTAAAGACTAGGCAAGAGTTCCCTATGAAAGACAGACACGGGCTGCTATCTCAGCCAATTGGTCGTGTACTGCTAAATATGAGCCTTCCAAACCTGATTGGTATTTTAACCATTCTCGGGTTCAGCCTCGTTGACACTTTTTTTATCAGCCAATTAGGCACCGAAGCCTTAGCGGCGATCAGTTTTACCTTTCCCGTGACCTTGATTATTTCAAGTATTGCTATCGGTATTGGCGCTGGAGTATCGACTAACCTAGGGCGCTTGATTGGCGGCGGACATGCAGATAAAGCAAAGGTGTTTTTACACGATGCATTAATGCTGACCTTCTTGTTGATTGCCTTTATCGCTCTACTCGGCAGCCTGTGTATCGACCCGCTATTTAGCCTGCTTGGTGCCAACCAGTCCAGCTTACCGCTTATTCATGACTATATGTTTATCTGGTACTTAGGGGCGCCACTACTGGTGCTGCTAATGGTGGGTAACCAAGGCCTGCGCGCCACAGGGGATACTCGTTCTCCAGCAAAAATCATGATGCTCGCGGCATTAATCAACCTTATTCTCGACCCATTACTGATTTTTGGTATTGGGCCATTCCCACGCTTAGAGATTGAGGGTGCGGCGATTGCGACGGTGATCTCTTGGGTGGTGGCGCTGTCACTGTCGACTCATCTACTGATTTTTAAGCGCCACTTAGTCGGCTTTGTTGAACTCAACATTACTCGCCTGAAATGCAACTGGAAGCAGCTGGCGCATATTGCTCAACCTGCAGCGATGATGAACTTACTTAACCCGTTAGCCAATGCCATTATTATGGCCATGTTAGCGCGTATCGACCACAGCGCGGTGGCGGCCTTTGGTGCCGGAACTCGCTTAGAGTCGGTAATGCTGATTGCAGTAATGGCGTTGTCATCTAGCCTAGTGCCATTTGTGGCGCAAAACCTGGGCGCGGGGCAAACCATGCGTGCCCGCGGCGCACTGATGTTGTCACTTAAATTCGTATTGGTATTTCAAACCTTGCTGTATCTGCCGCTGCTGTTTTTAGCCAAGCCGCTAGCTGAGATATTTAGTAGCGACCCGCAGGTCATTGAGTGGCTCACCTTTTATATCTTGGTGATGCCTGCGGCCTATGGCCCATTGGGCATTGTGATTTTAGTGGCGACCTCGCTTAATGCCTATCACAGGCCGATGAGTTCACTTATCTTAAACGTGTGCCGTCTGTTTTTAATCATGCTGCCGTTAGCGGCGCTGGGCTCATATTTAGGTGGAGTGAAAGGTTTGCTCTTAGCGCTACCTATTACTAACGCGATTATGGGTATTGCCTGTTATATTTTGGCGACACGGATCTCGGAGCCAGAGAAAACCGATATCACTGTTAGCCAAGCTTAACGCTAATGCTAAATGCCAATTGCAGAGGCTATCGTTAATGCAACGTTTACCGCTAAGGAACAGCTCATGCACGCCGTTGACCAAATCTTTAATGATGAAGACTTCTCTGATCAGGACTTGCAAGATGCGCGCTTTGAGCGCTGCAGCTTTTATCAATGCCGCTTTAATCATAGCGACTTAACTGATGCCCAGTTTATCCACTGTAAGTTTATTGTGCCAGGTGAGGATAAGGGCTGTGACTTTAGTTACGCCACCCTGACCAATGCCAGCTTTAAACACTGTAATTTGAGTATGGCGATCTTTAAAGGGGCCCGTTGTTACGGCCTTGAGATGCGTGAGTCTAACCTACAAGGTAGCGACTTTAGCCGCGCTAGTTTTGCTAATTACATCACTCCGAAAAGCTATTTCTGCTCGGCCTATATCACCAACTGTAACTTAGCCTATGCCGATTTTGGCGGCATGTTACTGGAAGAGTGTGAGCTATTTGATAATCGCTGGCGTGGCGCTAATTTAACTGGCGCATCGATGAAAGGCAGCGATTTAAGCGGCGGCGAGTTCTCGCCAGAACAATGGGGCAGCTTTGAGTTACAAGGTGCGAATATCACCCGAGTTGAACTCGATGGACTCGATCTGCGCGTAGTGAGCCTTGAAGGTGTCATGATTAATCAGTGGCAACAGGAGCAGCTACTTGCGCCGTTAGGCCTGATTGTGACGCCCGATTAGGCAGTCGTCGCTCACAACAACTAGCCTGGCATATCGCTGCACAGCAAAAATTATTCTGCATCAACTTGAGCGCAATAAAGCCTGCTACCGCTCCAGTTCCCCTTCGCTTAACACACGTTATTTAGCAGTAACAACTATAGTTAAGGTAACTGTAAACTCGGCTGTGAGTCGGCTTTATATTACTTTTGTATTTAAGGAGGTCATTATGACCGCCCTCAAAATCCTCTTACTGTCTGCATTAATTTTTCTGGTGTTTTTTTTAGGCCTGACTCCTAATGTCAGCTTTAAACATCAAGTGCAACCTATCTTCCAAGCATCTTGTATTGAGTGTCACTCAGCCACGGGTGAAGGCACACAAAGCTCAGGATTAATACTCGATAGCTACGCGAGCCTAATGCTAGGTACAAACAAAGGGCCTGTGGTTGTGGCTAACAGCCCTACATCGAGCACGCTCTATCTCGCAATCGATCATCAGCTCGACTCGTCTATCCAGATGCCACCGCATCATGAAGATCACGCCAGCCAAGGTCAAAGGAAACCCCTGACCAGCGAGCAGATTAAAGTGATTAAAGATTGGATTGAACAAGGCGCCATGGATAATTAAACACCCTGTGCCAGCCGTTATTGATGCAACACCCATAAACAAAAATTTATGGGTGTTCCCTGCTATTGCCTGTTACTGTTACTGTTTATGCCCATCACGATAAGAAAGAGCGCTCATAAAATGAATGTTACAGCCTTATTTTCACTCGTAATTAAAGTAATGCGGGTCCCTGTCATAGTTACAGTCTTAGTTGCAGTCATAGCCACCCCAACGATGGCCAGTGAGCCGTTGCAGTCTGAAGAGTATGCCATTGGCGTGATGGTAAAATCCCTCGATAACGCCATACAACATCCCTCAGCCGACGCTCTAGAATTGATTAGCCAATACGGCACAGATTCGCGTTACTATGTCATGATCCGTGGTTGGTTAGTTCAAGAGCTGCAAGGGGCCAACAGTCAGTTAGCAGCCAATCGCAAAGAGGATATGCATAAAGCTAAGCTGCAACAGAGAGTCGACTTTTTGCAGCAAGCGATCCGCCGTATCGATCTAGAATGATCGCTATTGGGCTCATCCATTAAGTCCTGTTCAAAACACGACGAAACAGACAAGATACATCATGAAAACATCCATAAAAGCTGCACTTCTATCTGCCTTTATTTGCCCTGGCAGTGGCCATTTTTATCTTAAGAAATACGCCATGGGTAAAGTGTTACTGGTCACCACTGTAACCAGCCTGTGTTTTTTACTCTGGCACGCTTATCAACGCGCGCAGATCATCTCTCAGCAAATATTAAATGGCGAGATCCCACTTGAGCTTAATGCGATCTATAGTGCGGTAACCCAGGCGCCCCTTGGTAATGAAGCGCTTTATATCAATATTGCTACCATGGGATTTATTCTGGCATGGGTCATTGGGATTATTGACTCCTACCGTCTTGGCAAACAGCTCGATGATGCAGAACATAAGCACTAATCAGTAATCAGTAATCAGTAATCAGTAAGAAATAAGTAGCAAATACTAAGCAGTATCAAGAGCTGAGCCTCGGCTAAAACTCAGCCACAAAAAAGGGCTACTGTTCAGTAGCCCTTTTCATTGCTGTTAAGCCTAACGCTTACAGCGTCCGGTCTAGCAATGCCTCTGTTTTAGAGAAGTCATGCTGACTCGATGAGTGCTTATGCTGAGTCACTTTAGCATATGGATTCTTATCGAAATCATATTCATTCATTGCCGCTAGTGGCTTTGAAAAGTCATGACGCGTTGAGCCACGCTGAATATTATTTTTTTGGTTAGCTGGAATATTCTTTGAAAAATCATAATCGGCACTTGCCGCTATTGTTTTTGAGAAATCTGGTCGCTCAGCCATTGCTGAGGTGGAAATACAGCTAATCGCTACTGTTAAGGCTACGCTGGTTAACTTATTCATTTACAACTCCAATCTTATTTGCCTACATTCGATTAACAATCAGTCTACGTGATCCGACTGTTTTAGAGAACAAAAAAGAGGCAAATATTGCATTTTGATACAAATGAAACATAAAAGGCTAAATCTGAGTTCAGCTTTTATCAGATAGGATGACTTTATAACCTTCTGAGGTAATTAACTTTTTATGACTGGATTGGTATAACTCGCTTGCTCATTGACAGTTTTGGCTTAGCAATAAAAAAGACGCGATAATTCGCGTCTTTTAATTTTAAGCCTTAACCTGAGAGCAGAATCTTAGGCTTTAACCTTATAGTCAGCCTTAAATCGGTGAGCCAGGCGGCAATGCCAACGGCTTAGTGATTAACTTAGCCTTAGCATCGGTTAGTCCCTTCTCGACACCATGCTGCAACCATGCAAAGTGCGCCGATTCATAAGCACTCACACGCTTAGCTTTGCGTTTAAGCTGCTTAACCGTATAAGTTAGGCGCTCTGCTAACTGCGCTTTGACTTCAGGGCGGGTTTTGTCGTTATGATAAGCACTAAGTAAGCTATCAAGCGTGACAGCATTAACGCGCATCCACACCCCTAGCTCTGGTCCTGTAGGGATATCGCTAAACAAGGTTGCAGCAAGCACCTTGTCGGTCAGCTTGGTCACTGATAACTGCTCTTTATCGCTCAAATACGCCTGATTGACGCGGTTGAGTCGCTCTGGAGTGTAAATCTGTGACACGGTCAAGCGGCTCAGTACTTCAGCCATTCCCACAGGATCGGTAATCACCCCTAGACCTGAGTCGAAGCTCTCACGAGTTTTGTAATAGTTACCCGCCTTAGGCACCAATACTTCTTGCAGCTTTTCAGACACAACTAACGCTTCTGGTGACAAGCTTGCTAGCAAGACTTCTAGCGCTTGTTGCTGAATCGCTGGCGCAACATAGTGCCACGTTTGTCCATCGATACCATCGCCATAACTGTATGTGGTGCCACCGATCATTTTGGCTGCTGCAGCAATCTGGAAACGGGTCAGCAAGTAGATAGGCACAAATGCGTCTTGAAGCTCGCCTTGAGGCTGCTCAGCAAGTAGCGCCTCGGCAGAGAAATCATTAATTGCCTTGGTGCGCACTGCTGCAAGTCGCGTTAATTCGGCAACGGGATCATTACCATTGTCCCAAAGGCTAGCATAGGCATTACTCGCTCCCGCTGTACGGGAGTCTGCCTCGCCGATATACCTTAGGCCTTGTTTAGCCACATCATCACGTAGCTTGCTAAGCCCTTGAGCCTCGCTGCCATCGGCAAATTCACCGTAACCATAAGCCACGGTGTATTTATCCCACGCTCCAATACCTTCGTCGTAGGGTTTACTGATATCGATTTTATCACCATTGATTGCCACCATAGGGTGCGGGTAATCCATCACCGAGGCATTACTGTTACTTGAGGCGGCAAAGTTATGATCGAGCCCTAAGGTGTGACCCACCTCATGAGCTGACAGCTGACGAATACGTGCCAGCGCTAACGCCATTGCCGCATCGCCGGCGGCGGCTCTGTCTTCCCAACCCGCGGTTAAACCACGGGCAATAAGGTGATCTTGTCGTACGCGCTGACTGCCTAAGGTGACATGACCTTTAATGATCTCACCGGTGCGAGGATCGGTAACAGCTGAACCATAAGACCAGCCGCGGGTTGCGCGGTGAACCCACTGGATCATGTTATAACGCACATCCTGTGGATCGGCATCTTCTGGTAGCAACTCAACTTTGAAGCCATTAATAAAGCCTGCATGAGTAAATGCATCTTCCCACCAGCTCGCCCCTTCTAACAGTGCCGTTCTAATTGGCTCTGGAACGCCAGGGTCGAGATAATAAGTAATAGGTTTAACCACCTGACTCGGTGCACTGCCAGGGGTGACTTTTTCTAAACGGTGGCGCAATAAAAAGCGCTGACGAATATCTTCATCAACACGAGTACCATAATCTAAATACTCATCAGACAGGTAACCACTTAAAGGGTGATAAGCGCGTGCTTGATAACCCTCTTCTGGTAGCGCGATAAATGAATAACGCAGGCGTACCGAAAGGTGCTTAGCATCAGGGGTGACCTGGGCAACATAATCACCGCCTTTGGCAGCGTCGAAGGTGAGTAACACATCGATATCGCTGTTACGTTCAAAGGATTTAACCCCTTCAGGCAAAATAAGTGACTTGCTCTTGTCGAGCTGATAACTGCCTTGCTTGGTTTGCTCTAATACGTCACTGATCCCGTGTAGATCGTTAAGCACTAAATCGTTGATCGCAACAAGATTACGCTTCCCCGTAACCAACTTGCCACGCCACAACACTGACTCGGCAAAAGCTTCTTTAACGGCGCGCTGCTCGGCGACGTTGTCAGTGTTAGCGCGATAGGCTGTATTGAGCTGCTTTAAAATAAGGTAAGGGCCATGGCGCTCAAATTGCACCATGCGAGTTCGACCAAGCTGGCCTCTGTCTAGACCAATATCATTAGAGCCTACGCCATGGGGGAGGCTGGTTAGCATTAAAAATGGCTGGTTGAGCTTATTGGCTTCGAGGTAAAGATCCCCTGATGATGCGTCATAAAACAGATTAATGAAACCTGTTGCTGCCTGGCTTTTTTTAATCAGTGTTGCAGTGTTTGTAGTGGCAGCCACTGCACTGGTCATAGGCACTACGGCGAGTGCAATTGCCAGCGCGAGTTTGTAGGGTCTCATTCGATCTCCTTGATCTTGTTGATCGCTATCGCATTCGGTTAAATACAATAATCTTTATTTTTATTATTAAGATTGATTAGCTTAATAAATAGGCTTGCACTTTAGCAAGCCTATCTTGTTCTATTTGAGTAACTATCACTTAAGCGATTATGTTTGTCACATCAGTGTTTGTCACATCAGTGTTTGTCACATCAGTGTTTATCACATTAGGGTTTATAGCATCAGTGCTTATGGCATTCGCCTTTAGGACTTCCTGCCACACACAGCTATCCAATGGCTCAAGGTATCGAACAGCTCATTGAGCACTATCGGCTTGGTAATATGGGCATTCATCCCCGCCGCTAAGCTCTTTTCCCTATCACCAGACATGGCATGTGCCGTCATAGCGATCACCGGTAACTGTTCGGTTGAGTAGCGTTTACGTAACTCTTTAGTCGCCGTAAGACCATCCATCACCGGCATCTGAATATCCATTAATACCGCATCGTAATTGGCTTTATCGATCATATCTAAGGCGATCTGCCCGTTTTCGGCAACATCGACCGTGTAGCCCGCGCTTTTAAGTAACTCGGTAGCCACTTGCTGATTAATAAAGTTATCTTCAACCAGCAGAATATAACCAGAGTCTTGTTCGCCCACCTCTTCAATCACATCTGGCAGAGGGTTCAGACTTGGCTCATCGGCAAAGGCTGAGATAATCTCATCGAATAAAGATGATGCTTTAAATGGCTTTTGCAGCAAGGCATACACGTTCGCGTCGGCGACATCTTTTTGCATCGGCTCTGCAGTGTATGCGGTCATCATGATAATGATCGGCCGCTTGTCCAATCGACCATCCGCCACCATGGCATCGATCTCTTTAATCACCTCAAGACCATCCATCTCAGGCATCATCCAGTCGAGCAACAGTAGATCGATAGGTTTTTTACTTAGCTTATATAGGCCTTCTGGCCCACTTGCTGCCGTGTCGACATTGAAATGGAAATCCCTTAGTACGCTCGAATAAATCTGCAGCGCCGTTGGGTTATCATCAATAACTAAGGTTTGAAGGTTACCTAAGGTTTCAGGCACGACAAGCGGCAATACCTCAGCCTCCTCGGCAATCTCAAAGCTAATGGTGAAGCTAAAGGTACTGCCAACCCCCATTTCACTTTCAACCTGCATGGTACCGCCCATCATCGACACTAAGTGTTTACTGATTGAGAGCCCAAGACCTGTACCACCATACTTGCGGGTAGTGGACCCGTCAGCCTGAGCAAAGGCATCAAACAGGGTCGCCTGCTGTTCTTTACTAATACCAATACCGGTATCACGTACCCAGAATTTAAGGGTAATGCGGTGATCGCGCTCGCCCACATCTTCACAGCCAAGCTCAATCTCACCCGACTGAGTAAACTTAACCGCATTAGACAGCATATTAATCAGGATCTGCCCTAAACGCAGTGGATCACCTTCTAAAATAAGTCCAGCGGTAACAGGTGCGTACAAGAGCAGCTCGACTCCCTTTTCTTGTGCCTTAAGTCCATTTAGATCAAGCGCATGATCTAATACCTTATCTAGCGGGAAGGCGACGCGTTCGAGCTCTAGCTTACCTGCTTCAATCTTAGAGAAATCGAGGATGTCATTGATGATCCGCAGCAGCGAGTGCGCCGAGAAGCCGGCTTTCTCAAGGTAATCTTTTTGCTTTGGCGTGAGCGAAGTGCGCTGCGCCAACTGCAACATACCGATAATGGCGTTCATTGGCGTACGAATTTCATGACTCATGTTGGCCAAAAATTCACTCTTGTACAGGTTAGCCATTTCCGCGTCTTGTTTAGCTTCTAGCATCGAAACTTCGTTACGCTTATGGCGAGTAATATCTTTGTGAGTCCCCACCATACGCTTTGGCTGATTATTCGGGGTGAACTCTACCACTCGGCCACGAGACAATAACCAGTGATATTCACCGCTCTTGCCAAGCATTCTAAATTCGATATCGAAGGCACCAACAGGATTGGCAAGGTATTGCTCGCGATACTCTTGCACACGAATGCGATCGTCCGGATGGATCAGCTCATCAATGGTTGATGCTAAGGCTGGGAACTCATTGACCTTATAACCAAGCATTGAATAGTAGGCTGGGTTACAAATAATCTGCTCAGAGTCTAAATACCAATCCCATAGACCATCTTCCACCGCGTCCATGGCTAAGTGATAACGCTCTTCCGATAAACGCAGCTGCTCCGCCGACTCATATTCTCGCGTCACATCACGCCATACGGCAATAAGGCCTAACAGCTCACCACGGCGGTTATAGAAAGGGATTTTTAAGGTATCGAGTAGCACAGGTTTACCCGCAAGCTCTACCTTTTCCTGATAACGTAGCGGCGTTCTATCTGTGAGTACCCGCTCATCTTCGGCGCGAATACGCAACGACTGCTCGTCAGGTGTCAGTGCATCTGAGAACTGGCCAATAATTTCACTCTCGCTAAAGCCCAGCATACGCTCAGCTGACTTGTTACAACCTAGGTAACGACCCTCTTTGTCCTTAAACACAATCGCTTCGGGGATCGAGTCGAGCAGTGAACGTAGCAACGCATATTCTTGTTCGCGGCGCTCAGTGGTCTCTTTTAGTCGCTCGGTGCGCTGCGCCACCAGCTTATCGAGTCGCCGATTTTGCTCTGCCAAATGCCGGGTATATTGTTTGTTCTCTTCAAAAATCCGGCTCACCAACTGGAACCAGGGCGCCCATCCCACGGTAATTTTCTCGGGAGGTTTGATAGGTTCCGCCGAACACTCCTCTAGGTGAGTCAGCAATCGAGATGCCGGGTTAACGAATGAGCGGCGAGTCTGCCAGTGTACTATGGTCACCAAAATCGATAATGCTAAGACAACTAACACGAATGTCATCTCCAGCTTTTCCCATGAGTCTTTAAACAGGTCGTCGACATCTTGCAGATACAGTAGGCGCCACGGTGCGTTATGTAACGCAACAGAGTGAATATAATAACCGTTTCGGATAATGCCTTCGTGGGCATCAAACAGCTCCGACTCTGGGATCGAGTGCAGCTCAGACGGGATCTTCTGGCTAATATGATAAACACGATTGATATCAGAGTTGTCGATATCGCTATGGGTCAAAATATTATTATTTTGATCCAGCAAAATAACCGTGCCGGGCATTTTAAAGTACAAGCGGATCTGCTTTCTCAGCGAGGCCAGCGTCATGTCTAAGTTGATCGATCCGATAAACTCATCTTCGAGATATATGGGTACCCCAAGCGTAGTTAATAGGCCTTTACCGGTCGCTTCAACATAAGCGGGGCTCCAGGCAAAGCTGCGCTGCGGGTTATTCGAGGGAGTGACTAACTGAAACTGTTTCTTGTTAAGCAGTTCATCACGAAAGCGTTGCTCATCTGACGGCCACGGAAAATAAGACATGATGCGGCGTTTAGAGATGTAATAGATAGAAGAGGCTTTAGGCGCGGCTTCGTTTGCAACCGGAAAAGACAGCGAAAGCTCAAACAGCATCTCCAGTTCTTGATAAAACTGTTCGCTGCGACCATTAAGCGAACCCGCACCAGTGATGCGTCCCATGTTGGTGAAAGGATCACCACTTTTGGCGTAGCTGGGCTCTAAGGTAAAGAACTGGCCACTCTCGTTAAATTTTTCATACTGAGGTAAGCGGTCCTTACGCACCAGCTCCCCTAATCGTAAATGATCGACGGCAACGTTGCGTAGACTCTTAACCGCACGAATACTCGACTCCAGCAGCAAGTCCACCTGTAGCACGTGACGTTCAACTAACTCTTCGGTTTGGGCGATTAACTGGGCCTTCTGATTGTCGAATGAAATCCAAGCGGTTCCCAAAGCCATGATGATTACGCCGATATAGGTGTAAAAAACGGCTCTATTATAGTTTTTCTGAATCGTTGACTTTAGCTGAAGAGTCGGCTCAATCCGTTTCATTTACAACCCTTGGTATACTCTTTACGAGATTATTCAAATGCGCCCATTTTAAAGACAGGACTTTGGCGTTAATAATATCAGTAAGATAGCTTTCAATAATAGCTTAAAAGTGTAACTTAGAAGTTAAAAAGGCCTCAACAAGTGTGAGGCCTAATCCATTTATCAACCAAAACAGAGCGGGTTACAGGTTTTCTTCGGCAAACTCAGCAAGACGTGAGCGTACAACGCCATTGAGGTAGATGTTTGCACTGCCATCGAAGTCTTTAAAACGTTCGACAATATAAGTTAAACCTGAGGTCACAGCAGTTAAATAATTAGAATCTATTTGCGCAAGGTTACCACTACAAATCAGCTTAGTGCCTTCACCCATTCGAGTGATCATGGTTTTGATCTGTGAAGCCGTTAAATTTTGGCACTCATCGAGGATAACGACCGAATTTTGAATCGAACGGCCGCGCATAAAGTTAATCGACTTAAACTGGATATTGGCTTTATCCATGATGTAGTTCATGCTGCCACTCGGGTTGACATCATTCTTATGCAGCACCTCTAAAGTATCGGTGATTGCTGCCAACCAAGGGGTCATTTTTTCCTCTTCGGTGCCGGGTAAGAAACCAATAGACTCGGCAATTTCAGGCGTATTACGGGTCACGATGATTTTTTCATATTTACCACGTTCAACCACCAACTCTAACGCTGCAGCCATCGCGAGCAAGGTTTTACCACAACCTGCTGGGCCCGTTAAGATCACCAGATCGATATCTGGATCCAGCAATGCTTGCATCGCCATACCTTGGTAAATATTTTTAGGCTTAATTCCCCAAGCTTCGAGGTTCATCAGCCTTTCTTGACCTAAGTCTAAAAATTTAAGATCAGTAGGAGTCTTCTCGACAATGCGTCCACAAAACTCACTACTTTCATCGAGTAAATATTGATTGGTGTAAAACAGATCATCGCCGAGCTTATCGATCGGTACACTATGCACAGTATGGCGACCATCACTCTGGGTTTTCACCTCATCGGTCTGCTGCCAAAAATCCCCTTCGAAGCGATGAAAGCCTTTAGTTAAAAAGCGAATATCATCGATAAGCTGATCGGTACGGTAATCTTCTACCTGCTCAATGCCCGCACCTTTGGCTTTAAGGCGCATATTGATATCTTTGGTAACCAGTACCACCTTACGAGGTTTATGTAACGCCTGCAGATGCAGCGCAGTATTAATGATACGGTTATCGTTATTGTCACCTGGCATACTGCCAGTGGTAAACTCGATTTGATGGTCGGGGAAAATTGATAAGGTGCCACTGACATCGGCATGGTCTTCACGTCCTGGCAGGGGAACCCCTTGGACGATTTGCTCGGGCGTGGTTTTGCCACCCAAAATATCTTCTAATGCTCTAATCGCAACTCGAGCATCACGGCTGACGTCTCGTTTTCTATCCTTAATCAGGTCCAGCTCTTCCAGAACTGTCATTGGTACGACTACGTCATGTTCCTTAAATGAATAGATAGCTAAAGGTTCATGCAGTAATACGTTGGTATCCAGTACAAACAACTTTCTGTCGTCTTGTTCCATGGCGCCTCCAATTGTGTATTAGTGTCAATTACAAGATCGGTGCAGCTCCTTTTGTTGGTTACTAATTTGTTAACAACAATTCCATACTGCCACCAATAAGTTCCGGCTTCAATGCTCTGTGTGAGTTTTTAGCCGCCAACTAAGCTTTTTAAGCCCTCACCATTGATATCGAGCTGATGTGACAGAGCGATGACACAAAAAAATACTTCGGTGCAACTGATTATTTAGTACACTATTACTTCCGATTAGGGCGATTATTCGCGGGTTCAATTTTCAATATGCTCGCGATTGGTATAACATACGCGCCCCTTGTGATTCACCCAGTATATGAGAGTTTTAAATGCCGTTTTCCTTAGGTCAACGTTGGATCAGTGACACTGAATCAGAATTAGGTTTAGGTACTGTTGTTGGAGTTGAAGGCCGTATGGTCACCGTTCTTTTCCCTGCAACTGGCGAGAATAGATTATTTTCTCGAACCGAAGCCCCGCTAACACGTGTTATTTACAACCCAGGCGACACTGTAGAGAGCCATGAAGAGTGGAGCATTACGGTCACTGAGGTTGAAGAAAAAGATTCACTGATTATTTACCACGGCACTCATAGCGAAACTGGCGAGCAAGTTAGCCTGCGCGAAACCTTGCTAAATCACAATATCCGTTTCAATAAGCCACAAGATCGTCTATTCGCCGGTCAAATCGATCGTCTCGATCGGTTTAATGTGCGCTATCAGTGTCAGCTATTGAGAAATAAGCTCGCCACATCTGATCTGCTTGGACTACAAGGGCCACGCGTTGGATTGATCCCACATCAACAATGGATTGCACACGAAGTGGGTCAGCGTTTTGCACCCCGCGTATTGCTAGCCGATGAAGTGGGTCTAGGTAAAACCATTGAAGCGGGTTTAATTATTCATCAGCAACTACTGACTGGTCGTGCTGAGCGTATCTTAGTTATTGTGCCTGATACACTGCGTCACCAGTGGTTGGTTGAAATGCTACGTCGCTTTAACCTGCGTTTCTCTGTATTTGATGAAGACCGCTGCGTTGAAGCCTATGCCGATAACGACAACCCTTTCTACACTGAACAGTTAGTGATTTGCTCACTGGAACTGCTGCGTAAAAAGCGTCGTTTAGAGCAAGCGCTAGATGCCGATTGGGATCTAATGGTTGTCGATGAAGCGCATCACTTAGAATGGTCTGAAGACGCCCCAAGCCGCGCTTACCAAATTGTTGAAGCCTTAAGTGAAGTCGTACCTGGCGTACTACTGCTAACCGCGACACCTGATCAACTAGGTCACCAGAGTCACTTTGCGCGTTTGCGTCTATTAGATCCAGATCGTTTCTATGACTATCAAGCCTTCTTAAAAGAAGAAGATAGCTACAAAGATGTCGCAACCGCAGCCGATGCACTCGCCAGCGGAGAAGCGCTGTCGGATGAGTCGATTAACGGCTTAACCCAGCTGCTTGGTGAAAAAGATATCAGCGCTACCATTAGCCTTATTCAAGATGAAGCAGCCAATGCCGACGCTCGCTTCCAGGCGCGTGATGAGCTATTACAAGATCTGCTCGACCGTCACGGTACAGGCCGCGTGCTTTACCGTAATAGCCGCGCGTCAGTTAAAGGCTTCCCACAACGTAATCTGCATGTGCATCCACAAAAGATGCCTGAGCAATATGTTACCGCTTACCGCGTTAGCGCGATGATGAACAAGCATTTAGACACCAATGCTAAAGTGCGCCAAGTATTAAGCCCAGAGAAGATCTACCAAGACTTTGATAGCGGCAGTGCTAGCTGGTGGAAGTTCGACCCGCGTGTGGATTGGCTCATTGATTTCTTAAAGACCAACCGCAGCAAGAAAGTACTGATTATTGCTAGCCAAGCGGAAACCGCTTTGAGCTTAGAAGAAGCATTACGTACTCGCGAAGGTATTCAGGCAACGGTCTTCCATGAAGGCATGTCGATTATCGAGCGCGATAAAGCGGGTGCTTACTTCGCACAGGAAACCGGTGGCGCACAGGCGCTTATCTGTAGTGAGATTGGTTCAGAAGGCCGTAACTTCCAGTTCGCCAGTAACTTGGTATTGTTCGATCTACCGTTAAACCCAGATCTACTTGAGCAGCGTATTGGTCGTCTCGATCGTATCGGTCAGAAGAACGATGTTGAGATTCACTTGCCATACTTAGCTAACACGGCGCAAGAAAGATTGACCGAGTGGTATCACCAGGGCTTAAACGCTTTTGAGTGTACTTGCCCAAGTGGTCACATTCTATTTAACGAGTTCTCTGGTGAGCTGCTAGAAACCTTGCTAAATAATGACGATACAAGCCTAGAAACGTTACTGGATAACACTAAAGCGCGCTATCAAGAGCTAAAGCTTGCGATGGAACAAGGGCGCGACAAACTGCTTGAGATCAACTCTCACGGCGGCGAACGTGCTAACAAGTTAGTACAGAGTTTGGCAGACAAAGATGGTGACACTCAGCTTATCGGCTCGGTGATCCGCCTTTGGGATATTATTGGTGTCGAGCAAGAAGACAGCGGCGAGAACGCCATTGTATTGCACCCAAGCGAACACATGATGTTCCCGACTTATCCTGGTCTGCCAGAAGATGGTATTACCGTGACCTTCGATCGTGAGATGGCCCTGTCTCGTGACGATATTGCGCTGATCACTCAAGAGCATCCACTGGTACAAACGGGTCTAGACTTAATCACGTCTTCAGAAACCGGAACCACTAGCGTAGCAGTACTAAAAAACAAGGCGTTGCCAGCAGGTACCGTCTTCCTTGAGCTTATCTACTTAGCCGATGCGTCTGCACCTAAGTCAAGCCAGCTATACCGCTACCTACCGCCAACACCTGTACGTGTGTTACTGGATAAGAATGGCAATAACTTGTCTGACAATGTGACTTACGAAAGCTTTAACAAGCAGTTAAGCGCGGTGAACCGCCATATTGCCAGCAAGCTAGTCAATGCATCACAGGCGATTTTACACCCGCTATTTGCTAAGGCTGAAACGTTTGCCAATGCCGAGCTACAAACGCTAACAGATTGTGCTCGCGAGAAGATGACCAGTCAGTTGTCTGGTGAGCTTGAACGCTTAAAAGCGCTAAAATCAGTTAACCCAAACATTCGTGATGAAGAGCTAACTCACCTTAGCGATCAGATGAGCGAATTAAACCGTTACCTAGACAGCAGCAAACTACAACTTGATGCGGTTAGACTGGTATTAGTTAGCCACGCATAACAAGTCACAGTAATGGGTATCATAAGGCCTCGATAATTCGAGGCTTTTTTTTGCCGAATGTTGACCAATTATGTATATACTGCGCAAGATTTTATTCGCTTCGATGTTTTAGCGTAAAAAGGCTGCAGTCCAAGATGAAGTTTTCTCGATGTTTTTCTAAGTCCACTCCCCTATTGCTCCTAGTCTGCAGCACTTGCCTGCTAGCCAACTCATGTATAGCCGATACCGTGCCCACACATGAGCGGGTGGATTACAGCTATCTTCCACCAAGCGAGCTCAAACAACTGCAGGTGGAAGGCAAAGATGTCCCTGCTCTTTTGCGTCCTTGGTTAGGCAAGCTGCAACTCGGGTTAACCATTATCGTGCCTGCTTTTTCAGAGCGAGCCGATGCACCTGGTTTCGTTAGCAATCTTAGACACGAGTTAAACCACTCAGGGTGGGCAACACTCGCACTGACTCCCCCGAGCCTGAGTAAGACGCCATATTTCGTCACTCACGCCGAAGAAGTGATTAAAGCGGGCGAGCAGCAAAGCTCAGTACCAGCTAACCAAGAAACACCTGACTTTAGCGCCGAACAACTGGCTCAAACTCAACAGCAGCAGCGAGACTTTATGCTAAGCGCTATGGCGCAGCTCGATAGTTTGGGCAAGGACTTTGCCGGTAAACGTATGCTTATTGCTATCGGTGACAGTGCTAATTTGGTCATTGAGTTGTTAGCGGCTAAACACCTGCCGATGCCTGACATACTGGTAGTGATAAACCCATACAGCGATATAGCCACAGTTAATAATGCACTACCACAAAAGCTGGCTGCGCTATCGATACCGGTACTCGATATACAATCAAACGATGGCGGCTCGGCTTCGCTCGCGACCCAAACGCAGCGACGCGTATTATCACCAGCCAACGCACCAACACGATATAGCCAGCAGTTGTTATCACTGGATCTATCACTGCAAGTCTCTTGGAATAATAGCCTTAAGTTTATTGAAGGTTTTGCCAGTAGGATCAATAAAGCCTATCCAAATGGATAGGCTTTATCTAATCAAACAGCTAGTCAAACCGCTAGTCATACCGCAGGCTCAGCCATCGTTTTAATGATGGACTTACGCGCTCGATATTAGTCTTTACTGAGCTTGAGCGCTCCGGCAATGAGTAACACCGTTATCCCCATATACAGCAGATCTAACATAGATGTAGGCTTCATATCGGTAAAGAAAGAGAACACCTTGATGATCAGCATCATTAAGATCACTTTGCCGAGCTTACTCTTGAGCGAATCGATACTACTAATGATGAGGAGCTTACCGCCCGCCTCACTTTGGCTGGCATGCTTAAGGTTGCTAATAAACAGTTCATACAGACCAAATGCAAAAATAAGCAGTACAGCACCTAATAGGAAGGTGTCTAAGATCTCAACCACAACCATCACCAGATCATTACGTACCGCATGGCTGCCGCTGAATATATAACCGAGAATAAGCTCAATCATATGCACCACATCTCTGAGCCCCATAGCAAAAACAACGAAAGCAGCAATGATGCAGGAAAGCACACCAAACATCACAGAAAGACGACTGCTCCATAAAAAACGTTCAAAAAGTTCGCGCATGAGTAAAGAGTTCCAATTGGTTGAATGGAATATGGTTTCGCTAAATCGCTGCCAAACCTAAGCGAGCAAACAAAGCGGTGAATTAGCGAGGAGTGTAAAAGAAGCCACTGCATACTACATAAAATTCATAGCAATTCGTGAATCTGATCACACTTCATCGTTTTACCCAAAATTACCAACCTGAATCTCGGTTTCGATAGGCTTTTTCAGGGCTTTTAGTTTGTCTTAATGCGGCAATGATTCGATTTTTCCCCAGCAGTAATCGTAGCTGATACCAAGACTCACGCCTGAGTAATTGACGAACAGAAGCCGACCAATTCTTGTTAATACTTCGCTTGATAGCGGCATTAGCATCGGGCGAGGTTTGCGATAATTTAGTCGCTAGCGCAGTCGCTGTGGCCATCGGGTCATCAGCGACTGCGGTGACCAAATTGCTTGCTAACGCCTGCTCTGCAGTTAACACATCCGCCGTCATCGTCAACATAAGTGCTTGATCTTTTGGCATCAACTCTCGTAAACCTGCAAGTCCAGCCATATCGGGTACTAAACCCCACTTGGCTTCCATAATTGACATTTTGCAATCGGGAGCCGCAATTCTAAAATCCGCCCCGAGAACGATTTGCATGCCGCCACCGTAACACACGCCCTCAAGGACCGCGATAACGGGTACCGGTAATCTGCGCCAACCAATAGAAACCCTCTGCGCCAAATTTGCATTACCTGGCAACCACTTAAATAATAACTTAACGGCGTCTAACGGCGAGTTCATCACACTTTTTACATCTAAACCTGAGCTAAAATTACCGCCTTCACCGAACAGCACCACAGCGGTAAGCGAACGGTCTTTCGACAAGGTTTTTATACAGTGTTCTATCTCAGTAAAAAGCTTATAACTCAGTGCATTATATTTTTCTGGTCGATTAAGGCTCACATAAGCTATGCCATTTTTTTGGGTCAAACGTAATAAATCATAAGTCATCTTGGGGCCTTTCTTGGCAAGTGGTCTGTCCAGATTGGCAAGTTAACACATTTGGATTATTTCGTTAATAGCTATAACATGTGTTTGAATTATGACAAACGTCATTTTATTGTCATAAAATAAGCCTTTCTATTAATTAGTTGATAATTAATAATCTGGCCGTAGCGCATGCCCTTCTCATAAGGGACAATGTTATGGAAGCTACCGAGAACCATTTCTCTTCGAAGGCATAAGCCAAGGATGCACCGCTGAAATGCAATTTATTGTATTACAGTGGCGAGTTATTGATCCCAAAAAATGACAGAGGCTTCATGAACGGGGCAATAGACTAATTAAAATCACAAAAAAGCTGTTGATGGATAATAGGAAAAATAATAATAATGCCGCTCCCCATACTCATTTGTGATGACTCTGCGCTAGCCAGAAAACAGATGGCTCGCACACTCCCAAAAGACTGGGATATTGAAATAACCTATGCCACCAATGGCTTAGAAGGAATAGAGGCCATTCGCGAAGGCAAAGGCGAAGTCGTGTTTCTGGATCTCAACATGCCCGTAATGGATGGTTATCAAGTCTTAGAAGCCATTCAAAAAGAAGATCTTCCAGCATTAGTTATTGTGGTTTCTGGTGATATTCAAATTAAGGCTCACGAACGCGTTAAAAGCTTAGGCGCACTCGATTTTATTCAAAAGCCTGTGAGTGCCGGCTCAATTAGCCATATTTTGCAAGAGTACGGCATTTTAGAGTTGGCCCAAAGCGGTGGTGAAAATCAAGCGCCGATGATCCAGGTCGATCTGCGCGATGCCTGCCAAGAAGTCGCCAACGTTGCCATGGGGCGCGCGGCCGATCTCTTATCTAAGTTACTCAACGTATTTGTAAAGTTGCCTATTCCTAATGTGAACGTACTCGAGGTCAGTGAACTGACCATGACACTTAAGGCCACTGAAGAATACAGCACGGTATCGGCGTTATGCCAAGGCTTTATTGGTGCAGGTGTCGCAGGAGAAGCCCTATTACTTTTCCATGACTCTTCATTTAAAGATATGGCTAAGCTGATGAAGCTTGAACACCCAGAAGATGAACACACCGAACTCGAAGTCATGATAGACACGGGTAATGTGTTGATTGGTGCCTTCCTCAACGGCATATCAGAGCAGTTACACATGAAGTTTAGCCAAAGTCACCCCGTCGTTCTTGGCAGACACTGCAGCGTTAACAGCCTGATTAGTGAAAACGCGGATAAATGGAGCCGTACATTGGCGATGGAAATTAACTACCGTATTGAAGATCATGATATTCAATGTGATCTGCTGTTACTGTTTACCGAAGACTCACTGCCAACGCTCAACTATAAGCTCGGCTACTTGCTCGATTGAAATGGATATTAGGATGGCAACAGATCAGAAAGCTGTAGACAACAGTGCAATGAACGAACTCCACTGGCTAATCGATATGGTACAGACCATAGAGGTAGGCTTAGTGGTACTCGATCGTGATTACAACATTCAACTGTGGAATGGTTTCATGGAAAACCACAGCGGTGTAACCCCCAATTCAATCAAAGATAAGAATCTATTTGAGCAGTTTGAATACCTACCCGCACAATGGTTAAAGCAAAAAATGGAGTCGGTCTATCTATTAAAGAACCGCGCTTTTATCAGCTGGGAACAACGCCCTTTTATATTCGAATTTAAAAATTATCGGCCTATTACAGGCAGAGCTGACTTCATGTACCAGAATGTCACCTTGCTGCCGTTATCATCACTCTCAGGTGAAGTGACTCATATTAGTATGATTGTTTACGATGTCACTGACGTCGCCATCAATAAATTACAACTAAAGTCGGCTAATGAACGCTTAGAATACTTAAGCCAAATTGATGGTCTTAGCCAGCTATTTAACCGTCGTCATTGGGAGTTATGCTTACAGAAAGAGTTCGATCGCCATACTCGATATGGCAGTGAAACCAGCCTAGTGATGATAGATATCGACCACTTTAAAGTAATTAACGATACCTATGGCCACCAAGCCGGCGATCGAGTCATCCAAAATGTCTCTCATACCATTCGAAAATCACTGCGAGAAACCGACTGCGCAGGACGCTATGGTGGTGAAGAGTTTGCAGTGGTGCTGGCCAATACTCCTGCGGTCAATGCCCGCTTTTTTGCCGAGCGTCTGCGCAAGAAAGTTGAGCAATTGCAAATTGCCTACGAAGAACAGCTTATCAAGGTCACTATCAGCATCGGTATCTGTGAAATTAAGCCAGAGGTAAACGACTGTGAGACTTGGTTATCTCAAGCCGACCAAGCACTTTATCAAGCGAAAGAAGCAGGACGTAACTGCTGTATCACTCATGAGTAGCCTATACCCATCAGTATAAAACAGACACAAAAATGCCCATCACTAGATGGGCATTATTTTTAACGCTAAGCGCACCAATTAGTGCACAGGCTCTTCGTCTTCGTCGTCATATTCATCGTCATCTCGGACTTCTTCGCCATTTTCGTCGATGAAATACGTGCCCCAACCGTCGTAATCAATCTTCTGTTTAGCCGCGATGTTAATCATTTTTTCGCAGGCTTCATCTAACAAGTCGGTCTTTAGCTCATGGCTAGCGACAGCATCGAAACAATAGATCACTGAGCCATCTTCTAACTCCATCTCTTCAGCATCGTTAACTTCATAACCTAGCTTAAATGCGTCAACAGCCGCTTTTTCTAAACGATCAAAGTTAGTTGATGAGAAGTGATGCTCAATGGTGTAGTCGGCATCGGCCAATGAACCATCTGCAAGGATCGCTTCAACGATCTCACTATTTTCTTGTTTCTGTTCTTTTAACTGGCGTTCAATAGACATCGATAACTCCTCAAAAATTTCGCGACCGATTATACCGCTTTCGTCATTAATGCAGAAGCTTCTTGGTTCAACTGAGATAGCTTTTCAGACATCATAGTGTGAATGCGCTTAGAAAGTTCTTTCACCTGTGTTTTATCAAAACCTGCGGTTTCAATTGGATCCATCATTTCGATGATCACCACACCATTGTTCCAACGGTTCAACTTAATATGACACTGGTTTGAGGCTAATACAGGTACCATAGGTACACCCGCAGCTATTGCCGTATAAAAAGCACCAGCTTTAAATGGCAGTAAGCCTTTACCACGAGAACGTGTGCCTTCAGGGAAGATCCACACAGACAAGCATTTGTCTTTTATCTTGCGGGCCGTTGCTGCCATGGTATCAAATGCTTTGTTACGGTTTTTCCGATCAATCAGAATATTGCCAGACAACCAGTAAATTTGTCCAAATAACGGCATCCAGGCAAGACTCTTTTTACCTAAACTCACCGTGCCTTTGGGTACGACGGCCGTATGAGTGAACATATCGAAGTTATTCTGGTGGTTTGCCAGGAAAATGCACGGCTTATCGCCTTGCTGTTGTGAGTTACGCACAATGACTTTGATACCAAGTACTGGTGCCGCCCAAGAAAAGACTTTGGCGAACATATGTACGTTATCTCGATGCCGAGGACGTAAAATACAAGCTAAGCCACCGATAACAAAGGCTAATAACAGCATGACAGACAAGATCAAACATCTAAGGATTAACAGCACTATAATCTCCCGCGATTTAATTGGCGCCAGTATAGCCACCAACTAAGTGCGACTCAATATAAATACAACTTATGTTAATGAACATTAGTTTACACGTGTAGCCTGAATATGCATGATAGCAAATTCAAGGGATGCTACTTTAGCGTAAACGGCTTAAACGAACTTTAACCATGCTCAAATATTTTGGAAGATTTTAGCTTAGTTCCCCACCCCTTAAGGTCTGACCTGCCACGTTTATGCTTAACGAGCTCTGATCAAGTCACTGTTATTGGCCATATTGCGACAGCGCTTGTGCTATCTGTTATCGGCTACCCGTCATCGACTAAGAGTGCTCGTATCGAGTCTCGCCGCTCACAGACTGCTTTGATTTTCCTTTAAGCTTAAGTACCAACCTAAAGGCGATAGCACTCAAGGCTAAGGTCGATACGATCGCAGCACCACTAGGTAAGTCTAAGCTAGCCGACAAGACGAGCCCCGATATGTATCCTAGAAGCCCTACCATATAAGCCCAAAATAGTTTAAATCGGCCATAGAAGTGGTTAACGGCCAGCGCTGGCAATATCAAACTACTAAATACCAAATACACCCCAACAAGCTCTACAGAAAGGGTAATCACGATGGCAAAAATAAGATAAAAAGCGCGGCCACTCAGCAAGTCTGGCTTATAAAACAATACCAGTAAGATTGCCAAATACACACTGGCAGGCAAAATTAACTGACTCCAACTCACCCACAGGATCTGCCCAGACATCAGCTCTTTTAGCATCTCGGCGCCGTGAGGATCATTTGATAACAGTAACATGGCAGCCACTGCCGCCAGCACATAGAAACAACCGATAATAGCTTCTAGCTCATCGGCCATTCGCTTAGAAAGCCACGCGATAAATCCTGCACCAGCTATAGCAAACAGCGCTGGCATCCACACATGTGAAAAAGGCAGCGCCTCGATATCATGATTAAGGTGGCCAACAATGGCGCCTAACGCTGCGACTTGCGCGATAGCCAGATCGATAAAGATAATGCCGCGCTTTAATACTTGTTGCCCCAAGACAACGTGAGTCGACAGTACCAAGACGCCCGCCACAAAAGCGGGGAATAAAATTGAAAGTAGATCGAGATCAAACATAGTTAGACTCTTATCATAATAGATAAACCTAAGGCGGATCGCTCAAGCACGATCCGCCTTATTCACTCAGTAACAATAATCAATATCAAGCTATAGGCGTTAACGCTTAGCACTCAACAAGAGATCGATGGCACTATCGTAAAGGCTAAACAGATCGACACTCTGATCATTGCCCCCAACTGACATAGGTAATATCAGCACAGGTAGATCCGATCGCTCCGATAACCACTCTGCCCCACGCTCGCTCTGATATGACGCGATAATGATCGCTAAAATATCACCTTGCTTAGCACGATTAAGTAAGCTGGCTAAATGCGAGCTACTAGGCGGGATCCCAGGCTTTGGCTCAAGATCCGCCACCTGTTCTAGCCCTAACCAGTTAAACAGATATTTGAAACTAGAGTGGTAAGCGATCACTTTACTGTCCTGAAGCGATTTGGCTTTCGCCTCCCACTTAGGGATAGCCGCTTGCCAACGCTTAGTAAAACTGGCCAAGGCCGCTTCATAATCAGCTTTGCCATCGGGATCGAGCTGGATAAGCTTATGGGTTAGGCCACTGGCAACGCCCAGTAAACGATTAGGATCGAAATGTAGATGCGGGTTGCCCTTTGCGTGCACATCACCCATAGAGCGATCCACCGATTCGAGCTGATCTAGCGTATCGATCTGCTCAGATGCGAAGAACAACCCCTGATCGGTCGATCGCACTTTCGCGTTGGCAGACTTCATCTGCAACATTGGCAACCAGCCAACCTCAAGATCCGCACCGGCACAGACTGCCAGATCGGCTTGACGCATTTTAGCGATCAAACTTGGACGCGCCTGCACTTGATGCGGATCTTGCATCGCCGTCGTGGCAGAGTAGATCTTTGCACCGGGCGCCAGCTCTTTCGCTAATGCGGCATATTCAGGCTCACAAGCAAAAATGTTTAACGCAGCAACGGCATTGTTACTCACACCTAATGCCAGTGCTAATGTTAGGGCTTGAACCCCTTTTGATAAAAACGGCTTAGAATTGATGCGCACCGTGAGCCCCCAGAGTCATGACATATTGTAAAGTGATGACGTTGTCATCTTCGATCCCATCAAAGTTTGTCCCCTGCTGGTTGGTGTACTGCAAGCGCACAGTAGAGAAGTGACTATGATGCCAAGCTAGACTCACTTCAGTTTCTTTCAATTTTTGTGGGTCAAAATGATCGCTATGCATCATTTGAGTGTCGATCTGGCCATAACGTAGCCCGGCAGACCAACGAGGTGAGAATTGAAAAACACTGCTCAAGTACCATCCATCTTGATAATCTTTGCCTGAATCATCGTGACCCGGTTCTTCATGCTCGTCATGATGCTCTTCAAGTGGGGCAAAATCGGTGACACGGAAATACTCACCACTTAACGTTAGGTATTGGTACTTATAGTTACCATTAGGAGCCCACTTATAGACAAAGTCTGCAATGTAAGTGTTCTCTCCGGTGTATTGGGCGTTATGGCTGTGATCATGGCTATGGTCATCTTGCACTTCAACGTGCTCATGTTCATCCGCTGTCATACGGCCATTTTCATTACGTAGGTAACTTAATCCTGCTTGCCAAGAACCGTTATCACCCACATCGCCACCTAATTTGGTGAAGGCGGTGTAAACCCCAAGGTTTTTATAATCGCGCTCGCCATGCTCATCAGCAGCGCGCATTTTGTCACCCTTAAAGCTCTCGACTCCCATGGTCCAGTAGAGATCTGTTGGTGCAACATAGTTCAAGCGCACACCATCATCAAAATAGTGGCTGCCCAAGAAAGCACGATAAACCGCGGGTCTATCTGAGAACGCATCCGTATGTACATGTTGATTGTTCAAGTAACCAATGTCAGACAGAAAACGACCCGCTCGCACCGAAAAACCAGCGGGCATCGCCAGAGTTTGAATAAAGGCTTCCTCTAAACCCAGCTCAGTTTCACCGTCATGCATCTCGACGACAGCCGTTAATTTACCGTAAAACATATCGTCAATGTTGGCGCTCATTGCGACCTCAGTATGGCCTAAGCCAAACCCTTCAACACGCTCTGACATCGGTCGCTCGGCGCTTTGATAATAGCCATCAAGTACTGCACTGATCGCCGGGTTAGTTAAACTGGGATCGCTTGCTAAAGCTTGAGTTGAAAATAGTGCGCACGCTGCTGCTACGCCAGTTAGGCGCATAGTTGAAATAGTCATCTTTTCTCCGAAATACAGCTAAGCCTTCCCTGTGGGAATACTTTAAAAAATTCTTAGTTATTGTTTGGTATGAAGAATTACGCTGAAGCTGGAGGGGCGCGGCTATTAAAGAAACTCACATGACGTGAGTATGAAGGTGGCAGGATGTACTCTTGGCTTTCAATTCCCTGACGCTCAATAGCAAGCTTAAGTTCACAACTGGGCAGCAGGTTATTGACCTGGTGTTGGTGATAACACAGAGTACAATGGTTTTTAGCGCCGTCGTCCAAATGACTCAGACTATGAGCGGACGCCGCAAACGACAGACACAGGAATACGGCAACAAGCCCTATTACCAGTTTCTGCTTTACGCTACTCATTCGAATCACAGTGTTAACCTTATGTGTTAAAACGTGACCAAGTTTATTGCGCTGACAGTTGAAGTCAAGTATTGATGCAGGCAAAGCGTTAAAAAGTGTTTGTGAGGCAGATCACATTGGCTTGAATGCTAATTAATACTGACTTAAGCTCTAACAACTAATATTGCTAGCGTGAAATGGTATCCATAGTGATATTTAACAAGATTTGACCCATTAAAAGGCGCAACTATCATGCTTGAAGTTCTTCGCTCAAACCTAAAATTGATCATCATGACTACGCTATTTTTTGTCGCAATACTTGGCGGGATTTACTACGTAGAAGCTGCGTTAGAAGCGCAAGTTCAGGTTGTTGACTAACTAAGTTATCGACTAAGCAATTTATTTAGTCACTGCTCAGTAACACTCTGGTGGCCAAATACCATCGGAGTGTATCGGTTCTGTCGAGAATCTAGGATATCGTTGAAACGTTTATCGTAAACAGTCTTAACAAGCGCTCGCTCAGGTTTATCCCTGCGATGTTTATCTCTGCGATAAACCTTTTGCAGTCACTCATCAAAAACGTCTTTTGCACAACTCGTGCGGCGGGATTAGCGATACTTTTTAAGATGCTCGCTATTATCCACCAGCTCAACTTCGGGCGCTTCAATGACTTTCAGATTATCCATTAGATGAGTCACTAACATCACCATGATGGAAAAAATAGCGAGCGGAATACCAAACGAGCGAATATCGCTATCAAAATAGCTCCACACAAATAGCCCAACCCCAGCATAAAAGCTAACGATTTTGACCCAAGATAAAACAACACTTTTACCTAACCAAGCCTGACAAAACGGACATTGGATCTCGGTGCTCAACCCTTTGCCTCTTTGGTTTTCAATTTTATCTATCGCAAATGATTTTGAACAATGGGCGCATATCACTAAGCTTATCTCTCTTTAGCTGCATATTGGCGCAGTTTTCGCCTAATATTAAGGTGCCGAAGTTTAGCAGATTTAGCCGTGTATTCGCTATCATGCTTATCACTATCACAATAACAAATCGACAGTTTTCCAAAGGCGTAATATTATTACCAGATCCTGGGAACTAACGGACATACCAAATGCATAAAATGCTCCCCAAAATTTTGATGCTTGTTTTGTGTTTTTGCTCATTTGTAGTAAATGCGCAAAATACTGAATTAACTAACAATCTAAATAAACTCCAAAGCTTAATCGACAGCGATGTAAATGCACTGCCTCATGCTAAGGGCGAAATTAAGACATTTCTTGAATATCGTATTGGACGCAATGCCAGCTTGTTGCAAGAAACGTTACAAGAACAGATGGATAAGACGGAGCCTGATCTTCCGTATCTAAAGCCTTATATTGTTAAGCAACTTGCTTTTACTGATGCAGTTGAAGCTTATTTTGCCAAACAAAAAGCGACGCTCATGAGTGAAGTGGGTAGCAAGGGTGATCGAGAGATCATGCTCGATCTAATGCAGATCCAGCGCGAGCAAGACAAGTTATTTAGTTCAGAAAGTGAACTGCTGACTTGGGCAAAAGCCGTAGGCATTAATGTTGATGAAAAAACGAAAGTGTTTATCTCGACGTTAATCACTCGTGCCGATGACTTAAACAGTTTTGTTTACTACAACCAAGAACGCCTAAACCAAGCCGTTGCAGATGTGCAAATTGCTGGAGCTGATGTTAGCGCAGAGCAAAAGTCTTTGGTCGTTGAGTTAAAAGAACGCCTAGATCAAAGCTCTACTAGCCTTTCAACCACGATTGGCCTATTGGATCATCTAGGCCAAGATACTGCACTTTACAAGCAAACTCTGTTTAGCGTATCGGGTGACATCACTCAAGACGTGTTGAACTTTGATGTTGCGAGTAACTTGTTAACTGAATGGATGACGATTGCAAAAACTCAAGCCATGGAAAATGGTGCGGGGATCATGTTTAAACTGATCATTTTCTGCTTAATCCTTATCCTGTCGAGCCTAGTCGGCAAAATAGTTAAGCGTGTAGTAGAAAAAGCCGTCAGCAACTCAAAGCTTAAATTCAGCATGCTACTGCAAGACTTCTTTATCTCTCTTTCCGGTAAAGTGGTATTTGCGCTTGGTTTACTGATTGCCTTATCGCAACTTGGGTTCGAGCTTGCGCCACTGCTTGCTGGTTTCGGTATCGCTGGTGTGATTATCGGTTTTGCTCTGCAAGATACCCTATCAAACTTCGCTTCTGGGATGATGATTTTGATTTACCGCCCATTCGATGTGGGTGATCTGATCAATGCCGGTGGTGTTACTGGCCGTGTAAGCCACATGAGCTTGGTATCGACTACGATTAAGACCTTAGATAACCAAAGACTTATCGTTCCAAACAATAAGATCTGGGGTGACACCATCAACAACATCACCGTTGAGCATCAACGCCGTGTTGATCTGACTTTTGGTATTGGTTATGGCGATGATATTGAGCATGCTGAAAAAGTGTTACGCGATATCGTAATGGCGCATCCTTTAGTATTAAAAGATCCAGAGCCTACGATTAAACTGCACACGCTTGGCGAGTCTTCAGTCGACTTTATTGTTCGTCCTTGGACTAAGCCAGAAGATTACTGGGATGTTTACTGGGATATTACTCGTACCGTTAAAATGCGCTTTGACGCTGAAGGTATTAGCATTCCGTTTCCGCAGCGCGATGTACATATTTATCAAACAGCTGTAGAAAAATAAGCTACAAAGATAAAATGAAAAAAGCCCCGACAACCTAAGTTGTCGGGGCTTTTTTCATTTTATAATCGCCCTTAAGCCAGACCAATGATCTCACCAGCATCATTAATATCGACATTAAGGTAACCCGGCTTAACCCCAAGACCCGGCATGGTCATCACTTGTCCGACTAATGCCGTAACAAAACCCGCTCCGGCATTCAGCCTTAGCTCGGTGATTGGCAATTCAAACCCTGTTGGGATCCCTTTAATATTAGGGTCATGACTTATCGACATCGGTGTTTTAGCCACGCAGATAGGTAAACCAGCATAGTCATGCTTAGTTAGCCAGTTTAGCTGCGATCTCGCTTTATCCGATAACGTCACACTCGATGCGCCGTATCCGACCTCAGCTAAGGTCATCAACTTAGCCTCTAAACTTGTATCACTTTGATAAAGTAGCTTAAAGTCTGACGGTGTTTGTGTGGCGCGGTACACCATATCAGCGAGTTTGCTTGCGCCTTCTGCGCCTTTGCCAAAGGCTTCACTGATCTCGCTACCAAAAGCCTTAGTTTGCTTAATACGCTGGCTCAGCCACTCAAGTTCCTCGTCGGTATCCGTTGGAAAGCGATTAATCGCCACCACAACTGGCACGCCATACTGGCTAACGTTATTGATATGCCATTCTAGATTAGCAAAACCGGCTTGTAGTCGCTCCATATCTGGCTGGTTGATATCGATATCTGACTCGATACCGCTGTTAGCCTTAAGTGCTTTAAGCGTCACGACAACAACCGACGCACTTGGTGCATAACCAGACTCTCTGACTTTAATATTACTGAACTTTTCAAAGCCCATATCGGAGCCAAAGCCCGCTTCGGTGACGACAACATCAGCCAACTTGGCCCCAATCGTATCGGCAATAATCGAAGAGTTACCATGGGCGATATTGGCAAAAGGACCCGCATGAATAAAGCAAGGATCACCAGATAAGGTTTGCATCAAAGTCGGCTCAATCGCATCAATCATAATCACCGTCATTGCACCAGCAACACCTAAGTTCTCTGCGGTAATCGGCTCACCTTGAGTGTTAAGTGCTAATACTAAACGGCCAATACGCTGTCGAAGATCTTTTAGATCTTGGCTTAACGCCAAGATAGCCATCAGCTCTGATGCCGCTGTAATATCAAATCCAGACTCATGCACTGGGCCATTCATCGCGCCATAGCCTACTTTTATCTGTCGTAGACTACGCTCATTGTGATCCACCACTCGGCGCCAGAGGATATTATCCGCATCGATATTGAGCGCCGGTAAGCCTGACTCTTTAGTAAAGTCAGCAGCGCCTAAACGAGTTTCATGGAATAAACGCGCATCGATTGCTGCCGCAGCTAAGTTATGGGCGCTACTCACGGCATGGATATCACCGGTCAAGTGCAGGTTCAATTCTTCCATAGGTACGACTTGTGCAAAACCGCCACCTGCAGCGCCACCTTTAGTACCAAAAACCGGTCCCATGCTCGGCTGACGAATACAGGCACAAGCTTTAACACCATTGAGATTCATCGCTTGAGTGAGGCCAATTGTGGTCACGGTTTTACCTTCCCCAAAAGGTGTAGGCGTAACGGCTGTTACAATCACTAACTTGGCATTGGGTTTATCAGCTAACCTTTTAGCTACGGACAAGGAAACTTTAGCTTTGTTAACGCCACAAGGGGAAAACTCATCTGGGTTCAGTCCGAGATCGTTTGCGATCTTGGTGATGGGTAAACAGGTATGTTGGCGTGAAATTTCAATATCTGACTGCATGCTTATGGCTCCACAATCTATTATTATGTAGGGTAATTACCGCTGCAATATAGGTGATCTCTGATAGCTAGAAAATAACAATCCGATGTTATTTTAGCTTTTTGTAATCTACGTCAACAAACTGGTCATTTTTTTGTCGATTTAACGTTCAACTTTACAATATAAGGCTTTTTTATAATGCCAAAAATACCGTGTTTGCATTAGATTTTAGCAACAAAAAAGGCGCTTTCAGCGCCTTTAATTATTCAACAATAAACGATTATAAAAAGGTAATTTCACCGCTTAAATGGGGACGACGGCCTTTTTGATCTCTCAATTCAAATACCGTTTTATCGTCCTGCTCCTCAGCTGAAAAGCTCACATTGCTTGGCATAAATAACGGTAGCTTAAATGCCACATCAATCTGGCAGGCGCGATCGCCAATATTAGGCATTAACTGTGCAATACAGCGCCCTTTTGACCACATGCCATGAGCCAATACACGATCAAAACCAAAGCGTTTAGACATCACGGGATGTAAGTGGATCAAATTATAGTCACCAGAGGCTTTAGCATAGCGACGACCTAAGTCTTCGGCTAAGCTCCAGCTTATTGGCTCTTGCCAAGTCATATCATTGGCTTTAGGTGGACGAATTCGCTTCGCCTTACCTTCGATGCGGTATAGATAAGTCGACAATGATTCCCAAACTAGCTCACTACCTACATACGCTTTAGAAACTAACTCGAACTCAAGGCCTGAGTCAGTCATACAACTCGTGGTTAACGCGCATTGAATTTCGAACTTTTCATCTACGCGAGCACTACGGTGCACAGTGATGCTGTTTTTTAAATGGATCATGCCAAGCAGTGGGAAGGTGATCGCTTCATGGGTAAAAATCACCGCATGTAATCGAAATGCCATCACATACAGATAGGTCGGCGGTAGCGTTTTACCGTCAAAATCAAAGCCACATACTTTCGCATATTGGACTACTTTATCTGGCGAAATCGATACATTCGGGCTCGTCACCTTGACCATAGGCAATGGCTGCTGGTCCCAACCGGGCTTGCGTCCAAAAAATATTTTGCGATAAAGGGTGAATAGCGAAGGCAACGCCTTTAAATCGATACAGTATTCTTTATTCAAACCGATAGAACCTTTTGCAGTAACACAGTGAGCCAAAACAAGCGGCGTATTATACATCAAAACTCCCAAACCCGATAATCGCCCTAACCGACCGGATTCGATACACCTTAGCTACAGGTTTGTTGCCAACAGTTTTTAGCCTTAACACCCAAAGGGAGCAAGTAAGATTGAACACTTTTTTGTCCTACTAAATGCCCGGCACCGACGATGACAAATAGTGGCTGTAATGTATTGGGCGATTGCATCAAGTCAACAATTCCCTGAGCCATCGTTTTATTGCGATCCCAGAGCATCTTCTCAACCATTTGCGTTTCACCGTCACGCAGCATCTCACCTTCCATGAGATCGGCAAGCTCTGTTTCATCGCCGCTACGCCACGCTGAAATTAATTTGAGCATATCAGAATCGGGAGCTTCAATAGCCTCTCTGACCATATTCCACTGCGTATCAGCGTCAAAAGAGGATAGCAGTTCAAATTGAAACTCCGTACTTTCTAACTCATAGACGGGTCGATTTCCAGCCTGACTCACTAACACCGAATCCACGCCATAAAGACCGCTATAGCCAAGTGCGGTATAACGCCCAATACTAAGCTGCATAGACTGTAACCAGGGGGCATAGTTTTCAATCGCGGTACAAAATTGCTGCTTATCTTGGCAATACTGAGTCAATACCTTCTCGGTCTGTGCATCTATCGGTATTTTCTCAGAGCCATATTTAGCCAACAATGCTGGCACATTCGCATCTCTCACATCGGCCTCGACAACTAGCGCCGCCGACTTTTGAAACGCCTGCTCAACTTGCTTTGCTAGTGGGAAAAAGCTCTGCTGGCCAATATGGATAGAGCCTAGAAGATAAGCGGTTTTACCTTGATAAGATATTTGATAAAACGGCGGTTTATCATCCGGTGCAGCTTGAATTGTTACTGACACAAATAACAGACTAAGCCCCAGTAGTGAGAATAAACGTCTAGCGACACTTGTTGCTATCATGCTTGCCCCTTATAATTCAGCAAAATTTAAAATTGAGAGGCTGTTATGCCACACACACAGGTTATCGAGCAACTAAAAGCCAGTTTGCAAACCGCCTACCGCCAAGCCATTGATGCAGATGCTAGACTGGACGAACTGAAAAAATCCGGTCACGTAAAGTTTGATGCCATCTTTAGTGAATCAGAAGGATTTACAACCACAAGCAACCGTTTCACGCCATATGTGCAAGAACTTGCTGCCGATATGGAAGGGTTTATTCAAGAGCCAGAGACGCTTGCAAAGGCGTTAGAAAGCTATATCCCAAAACTTGGCTTACTACTGCAAACCATGCTGGCGTTTAAATCAAACGCAAAATAGTTTATCTGCCCGCTTGTTATTAGGAGAGGGTGTTTTTTAATGCTTGATTTAGCTTAAAAACAGCCTCTACTACTCCGCCCCAACGACCTGTCATATCAATGTAATACCTATGTCATAGACTCTTTCTTATAATCCATATTTGGCTGGGAAAGATGTCTGCAATTGATCTACAACATGAACTATCAAAGATCATCGATAATGAAAAAATTAAAGCGGTCTTTCAGCCCATATGCAATATAACGACTCACCAAATTCACGGCTTTGAAGCCTTAAGCCGAGGACCTGAGCATAGTCCACTATTTTCACCGGTTCCATTATTTAAGACCGCTGCCTACGAAGGACGTCTCTCAGAACTCGAAAGTTTATGCCGACGAATTTCCATTCAACAATTTAAACATACTCAACTTCCCGGCAAACTATTTTTAAATATTTCTCCTAAAGCACTTTTAGAGCCTAACCACGCTAAAGGCCTCACTCTGAGCCTAGTACAGGAATTAGGCTTACACCCATCCCAGGTGGTGATAGAGCTTTCAGAGCAGTATCCTGCCGATGATATCGATCTGTTAAAGTCCTGCTTAAACCACTATCGAAGCCAGGGGTTTCTGACTGCGATTGATGATCTAGGAGCAGGCTATTCAGGTTTAAGGCTATGGTCCGAACTGGCTCCAGATTATGTAAAAATTGATCGGCATTTTATTGAGTCGATAGACACCTCATCAGTAAAACAGGAGTTTGTTCGCTCCATCATCTCCCTTTGTCAAAATCTTAGTTGTAAGGTGATAGCCGAGGGGATAGAAACCCAATCAGAGTTAGCTGTGCTAAAGCAGCTAGGGATTGTTTATTGTCAGGGATTTTTACTCGGCAGACCAGAACCAACCCCCAACCGCCATATTCCATTTAGCCCCTCTATCGAACCCGTAATCCCCAGAGTGCGTTTTGCTGAATCGGCAGAAAGCCTGTCTAGCAAGGCTATAACCTGCCAGTTCGATAACAAACTCAAGCTAATTGGTGAGACATTTAACCAGTACTCAAACCTACAAGCCATCGTTGTGATGCGCGGCGAACAAGTGATTGGCATGGTACAAAGAAGTCAGGTAATCGAGCTGTTCAGCACTCCTTACGGACGGGCATTGCACGAACATAGAGCTGTAGATGAAGTGCTCACAACCGAGCTCATTAGTATTGAAGCCGAAATGCCCATTTCTCAAGTCAGCCAACGGCTGACTATGGAGTCGACCGATTTAGTGGTCCAGCAATTTATTATTCTCAAGCAAGGTAAGCTCTTAGGTATCGGCCATACCAAAGAGCTGTTAGCTAAAATCACTGAGCAAAAAATTGCAATCGCAAGGCATGCGAACCCACTAACCGGGTTACCTGGCAATATTCCGATCCAAGAAGAGCTGCGAAGACTACGACTACAAAAAAAACGTTTTTATCTCGCCTACTTTGACCTGTCTCACTTTAAACCTTACAACGATATCTATGGCTTTTGTCGTGGTGATGAAGTGATTATGGAGGTTTCTCGGTTACTTTTATGCCAGCAAACAAGCAGTAACTTTATCGGCCACATAGGGGGCGATGACTTTGTGATAATCAGCACTTGTGTTGATATAGAGCGTCAGGCTAAAGAAATTATTGACGAGTTCGATACCGTAAAATCTTCTTTTTATTCAAAGCGACATTGGCAAGATAAGCAGATGCTGGCTGAAGATAGAAATGGTGTTCAGTGCTATCATGGGCTGATCTCACTCACGGCGGGTATACTTCCCCCCTCAATCACCTTTGGCTGCAATGAGCATCAACTGTCTCTTTACAGCGCTCAAGCAAAAAAACAGGCGAAGCAAGCTGAAAGCTCACTTAGCCTATTTACACAAGAAGCGGCAATGAGTTCGTAATACTGGCAGTTCACACTTAGCCGCAAAACTACTTAACCAATTGAAATTTAATATTTTAATAATAAAACGCGTTAAAGGTTAGGCTTTACCGTTTTTTTAAGCCAGGAGGCTAACATTGTGTTTTCGTAGCGATAGGGCTTGTCATTCCTCGCATTAACCGAATACATAAAGTTCATATCTGTTAGCTTCTCGTCACCCGCCATAATCACTTTATCATCTTGTAGAATTTTGTAGCTGAAGGTAATACGTGGTGGATAGATATTTTTTACCACCCGAAGGTCGTGAGTAGTCGCGCCAAATGTGGGCCTAACGTCACCAGCTAAATCGAGATCGGTAACAACCATCTCTAGTTTCTGTTCAGGCTTGAGAACCTTCACCGCTTCCTTGTTTAAGCTTTTAGTCAGTTGTTCGAAGGTGCGTTTTTCAAAACGAGATTGAATTTCTCCGCCCGATCTTATGTCTCTAAAGCTGTTGGGATCTTGCCACTCAATTTTGACAACACCATCTTCAGTTATAGGGTTTTCAATCGCTTCATCTGCGGCCCAAGCAGAGCTAGATGCAAGTATCCCCGCGATCAGTATATGTTTAACCTTCATATGTGCCTCCACAGTCGAGCGTGACTGGATGATTAATAAGTAAACTATACAATGTAGCACCTGTACCTAAGCTTAATTCTGCACTTTACCGTTACCACGATAATATTAGTAGACAATGCGATAAGCCACTTTGTTGCGTTAATTGCAGTGTTCCCCTATTAAAGCATCATTTATCAGCTTATGATTTGCTTTGTTTGGCACAGCTCATAAGCTACAAAGACTAAGCTACAAAGACTAAGTATTAAGCTATTACAGTGCAATTACTACCAACCAGTTATTGGAAACGAGTCCATGCAGAAGTTCACTCCAATTTTGTTTGTCATAATATTATTTGCCGGCCTAGCTGCAGCCATTTTTAGTATCAACCAATCCGAGACATCAGAGTCTGAAACATGGTCAGCTTTTATCTATAAAAATGGATACAACTCTGGTAAATATGACAAGAAAGATGACTTTGACAGCTATCCAAGCTGTAAAGCATACGCTCAGCAAGCATCTGATAAACTGGGCGGTGTAGCCTGGGAGTGCGGCTTAAACTGTCGTTTTGATTCAATGCGTCAAGGCTTTCATTGTGAAACGATGACAAATGAATAGTATGTAATCCTGACGAATGAATAAAAGGTAATCCTTATTATCGAAGACTTTTAAACCTTGTTCTTCAATAAGTTCACTAAGACTTGCTTCTCAATAAGATCACTAGGATCACTAAGACCACTATCATTAGCCGTCTGACACACCTCCCCTTCTGCAAAACAACCTCCAGGCCTTAACTCGCACCTGAATTAGCACCTAGATTAGCAACTTAACATGTAAAAGCCGGTAGTTCGTTTTTTGTTCAGCCTGTGTACATGTTGCATTCGCTAACATACGTATCAAGTTAACACGCACCACAGAGGAATACTCGCAAGCTTGCCACTAATGCTAATAAGAGCAAATGTGCAGCTAAGAGCAAACGGTTCCTAAATTGGGTCATCTATTTAATTGTTTGGAGTCACTATGAACTATTCGAATATTACCAACATTCCGTTTTCTGGCCGCATGGCATTTATCGCTGCAATATTGATCTCTTTCAGCTTCATCGGCCAAGCCAGCGCAGAGGAGTTTACTGCCAAAGAGAAAGCAGCGATCGCAGGCCACTATGAAATCTTAGACCAACATCAAGCTAAGTCAGATCAAGCATTAGAGTCTAAGTTACAATCTGAGTTTGATGAGCAGGTGCAGGAGTCTGAACAGGAGTTTATGGAGTTAACTTGCACAGCTTACGGACTAGACTTCGACAGTGAAACTGAAGTTTGCTACGAGTAATAGCAATCGGTATTAGATTGAATCCCCAATAAAAACGAGGCCATGCCTCGTTTTTATTGCTGTTAGCGCCGACGAGATTGCTTTAGAAAGGAAATGCGGCACTCAATAGTGGATAAGCAGCCTTAAGCTGTTTTTTCTTATGAGAAAATTTCTTACCTGCTGGGTTAGCCTGGCCCGATGGCACATAAGGTAGCTCGTCATCGCTACGATCTTCATAAAGCTGGCCAGCAATAAGATCGTATTCATCGAGGAAAGGATAGGCAGAGCCATCTTTTTCAGGCCAAAGCGTTAGAGAGCCTAACGCATCAGGCGACTCAATCACTTTGTCGTACCAGTCTTTACCTAATGAAATTAAGAAGCAACGAAACTCAGCAAAGGCATACTCAGAATCACAGCCGGTAATAATATAAGCCGCGCCCCACACTGACCAAGAGTATGAACGACGCATCTGTTGACCAAATATCTTGTCAAAGTCACGCAACTCTTCATTCGTTAACGGGCTCAGCTTTTGCTTAAGCGCTTCTGCAAGTTCAGTTTGCTCTTGTTGTGGTGATGTTCGGGTGACTAATTCCCAAAACTCAGACTCTGTCATCGGATTCTCTAAAATTGTACGCTGTGATAGTCGCTATTCTATCGCATTACTCGCCATCTTAGCTAAACAATATCATTCATCGACTTGGCCAATTAACAACGCGCTGTAGACGCGGACAGCGGTTTTTCTTAAACTTCGAGCAACAAACCTATAAAAATATAACGGCTTGAAATATCCCATGACCAAACCTCACCCATTATTAGCCATTTTAATGTTTTTCTACGCTCTACTCGCAGTTGCCGCGCTCTGGCGAACCTTTACCACCCAAGCCTTCGATCTATTAACTTTAGGTGTATTTCCTGTGCTTTATGGCTTAATCATGCGCCAATTTTGGGCCGGTGTGGTACTTAAAATCTACCTAGCCATTCAAACCGTTGCCTTACTTGCATTAGCAACCGCTGCCGTTATCGCCTACCAAATTACCCCTGAGGATGTAAAAGTCGTATATAACGGCCAGAATATTCCTATTATTGGCATCGTCATTGCTGCAATCATCGCTATGACATTCCAATACTGGGTCGCTTTTAGTGCAAAGACACGACAATACTTAAAGCCCAACCTTGTGAGTTAACAGCGCAATGACGAACAAGATCTCAGACTAAGCCAAGCACACAGCCTGTTACTTACTTGATAAGCAACAATGCTTAACGTACGTTAACGCCATAATAGCAATAAGATCGGTAATAAATTTATGAGTCATTTACAGCCCAGCGAACTATCAATCTTGCTGGTTGAGCCTTCAGATACGCAAAGAAAAATTATCAGCCAGCGCTTAATGCAAGAAGGTGTTAGCAACATACAAACAGCCACCACGCTTGCTGAAGCTCTGCATATTATCAACCGTCACCAGCCAGATCTTGTCGCCAGTGCCATGCACTTTGAAGACGGAACCGCTTTAGAATTACTGCAGCAACTTAAAGCATCGGTTCACTTTAACGAAATCCAATTTATGTTGGTTTCAAGTGAGTGTCGACGCGAGCAGTTAGAACACTATCGTCAATCGGGGGTCGTTGCGATATTGCCTAAACCTTTTTCTAGCGAACATTTAGGTAAGGCGCTCAATGCCACCATCGATCTACTAACTCATGATGAATTAGATTTAACTCATTTTGATGTACAAGATCTGCGAGTGTTAGTGGTCGATGACAGTAAAATGGCCCGTAATATTATTAAGCGTACTATTACCAATCTCGGCTTAAGGATGATCACTGAGGCCCAAGATGGCCAAGAAGCTATTGAGCTGATGCAACAGCAGATGTTTGATTTAGTGATTACCGATTACAACATGCCCAGCGTAGATGGTTTAGCCCTGACTCAGTTTATTCGTAACGACAGCCAACAATCCCATATTCCGATTTTAATGGTGTCATCTGAAGCGAATGAAACTCATTTAAGTAACGTGTCTCAAGCCGGAGTGAATGCGCTTTGCGACAAACCTTTTGAGCCCAATGTCGTCAAACAGATCCTTTATCAGCTGCTTGAAGAGTAAAAAACTGAGAAATTGCCCCTATTTTTGACTTTAATGCTTATTTCATGGGGTTAAAGCGCTTTTCAAATGCAAATGCTTGTGGCATGTTACATAACGCTACTAACAAATAAATCTACGGAAAGAAGAGACTATTCAAATGAATAAGACTGAACTTGTTGCAAAAATGGCTGAATCTGCAGAACTAACTAAAGCTGAAGCCGCTCGCGCCTTAAAATCTTTTGAAGAAACTGTTGCAGAAGCAATGAAGAATGGAGAGAAAATCTCTATCGTTGGTTTTGGCTCTTTTGAAACGACAGAACGCGCAGCGCGTACTGGCCGTAACCCACAGACAGGTAAAGAGATCCAAATCCCAGCAGCTACAGTTCCGAAGTTCAAAGCTGGTAAGACGCTTAAAGATAGCGTTAACTAAATCACTGTTTCCGCAGTTGATAACTAAACCTCCTTACGGGGGTTTTTTTATGCCTGTATCATTGCCCCCTCCTCTGCCCTATCACGGTGCTACCTGCCCCAGTTTGATTCAATCTAACTATCAGCATCGGATCCCACATATTTAACCAACTGTTTTAAATGACTAAAAACTTTGGCTTAGACTTTGCTAAATAAATTGTGAGCATAAAAAACACAATAATGTTTCTGCAAAGGGGAATAGAATGAACAAGTTACTAATTAACAGCACCGCAATCCTTCTTACATCACTACTGAGCACCACTGCACATGCCGCGGTGGAGGCCAATATAGGCGCCACTTCCAACTACCTATGGCGCGGTGTAACACAAACAGATGATGCTGTAGCCGTGCAAGGTGGAATCGATTACAGCCACGATTCAGGCTTCTATGCTGGTACTTGGGCATCGAATGTCGATTTTGGCGATGAGACGAGCTATGAAGTTGATTTTTATGCAGGCTTTGCGGGGACCATCGGCGATGAATTTGAGTATGACTTAAGCTACCTCTATTACGCTTATCCTGATGCCGATGCCAGTATAGACTTAGGCGAAATAACCGCAGCGGTGAGCTGGAGATGGATAGCCGTGAGTTACTCTCACTTAGTCAATGCTGGCAACGATGTAACCGCCGCAGATCTTGATAATACCGACATGGGTTACATTCAAACGACCCTGACTTATCCACTATCAGATACGCTATCGATCTCCGCTCATTATGGCTACTCTACAGGCGATGTCGTCACCGCTTGGTTTGACACTAACAACTATGCCGACTATTCCATTGCGCTGAGTAAAGATACCGATTTGGGCAGTGTCTCTTTTACTGTCAGTGACACAGATCTTAAAAATGACGACGCCAAGGTTTTACTCGGTTACAGCTACAGTTTTGCTCTATAACTCACTGCAATAAAGGCCATTTACTCATTAATTAAGAGTAAATGGCCAATAATGCGTAACCCCACAAGTGTTGCTTAATTTCATTAAGTAGCTAAAAACCATTCAAAATAATAAAAAAACAACTATAAATGTAATTTTGTTACATGGATCGCATATTTTTAAATCACACCCTGCTAAATTCCAAATTAAGCACTTACTAATAGGTTTAATCAAGTAAGCCAATGAGTGCAGACATTGTTTAGTTATTAACCCGATGGTATCGAGAGTATTCCCTTTTAACGCTATGCAAGCGATTCGGAACAATGGATACCTAGCTAAGAGGAATTCGTGATGGCTCAGACTATTGATTTTGTGCCCAACGATGTAGAGATGGAGGCGTATACAACGCCTAAAAATCAGCAAGCCGCTGACGAGTTAGCGCACAAAAAAGAGGTAAAAAAACGCCTCGAAGCCTACCTTGAAAGAGCGCAATTAAAACGTGATTTAAGTGAAGATGACTTTTGGGCATAGGCTTAAAATCATGTGATAAAAAAAGCTCCTGAGATATTATCCAGGAGCTTTTTTAGTTTTTAAGCGCTCAATGAGCGACTATTTCGCTTTTTGTGATTCCAAATCAGTCTCACGCTTCTTCAGAAAATACTCTCTAGTTAACGCAAATACCACAGGGCTTAGCAGTGCTAAGGCAATCAAGTTAGGGATCGCCATCATAGCGTTGAGCGTATCAGCAAGTAGCCAGATAAACTCCAGTGAACTCACCGCACCTAATGGCACTACTAAGGTCCAAACAATTCTAAATGGCTTAATCGCTTTCACACCAAATAGGAACTGCACACACTTCTCACAGTAAAAGCTCCAACCTAAGATGGTCGTAAATGCAAATACCGTTAGTGCAATCGCCACCACATAGTTTCCAAGCGGGAATGCATGAGAAAAGGCAAACGAGGTCAACGCCGCGCCGTTTTCACCTGAGGTCCAAGCGCCCGATACGATAATGGCCAAACCCGTAATGCTACAGACAATCAAGGTATCAATAAATGTACCTAGCATCGCCACTAAACCTTGAGCAACTGGATTATTAGTTTGCGCCGCCGCATGCGCGATAGGCGCACTACCTAGACCAGCCTCATTGGAGAACACACCACGAGCAACACCAAAGCGAATCGCGGCCCAAACTGCTGCGCCGGCAAAGCCGCCTTGAGCCGCCACGGGGTTAAATGCGCTGTATAAAATCAACTCAATGGCTGCTGGGATCTCTGCGGCATAGACCACCAATACAGCAATACCTGCGGCAATATAAAATACTGTCATCATTGGTACTAATTTGCCTGCAACATCAGCAATGCGCTTAATGCCACCCATTAACACCGCACCAACCAATACCATAAGCACAACGCCGGTAACCCAATTAGGCACACCAAAGTTACTGCTAAGCGCATCGGCAACTGAATTAGCCTGCACAGTATTACCAATACCAAAACCTGCTAGCGAGCCAAACAGTGCAAAAGCAGTACCTAACCAGGCCCACTTCGAACCTAGACCATTTTTAATGTAGTACATTGGGCCACCAACGTGGTTACCATTGTCATCCACTTCACGGTATTTAACCGCTAATACAGCTTCGGCAAACTTTGTTGCCATACCGACCAACGCCGTACACCACATCCAAAATAGTGCACCGGGTCCACCAATAAAAATCGCGGTGGCAACACCTGCAATATTACCTGTACCTATGGTGGCCGACAGAGAGGTCATTAAGGCATTAAAAGGGCTAATTTCCCCCTTCATGTTTTTATCTTTGTCAGGGATGCGACCCGACCACAATAATTTAAAACCTGTGCCTAACTTTAGGATAGGCATCAAGCGCAAACCCACCGTTAAGAACAAGCCCACTCCCAGAATCATAACCAACATTGGTGTCCCCCAGACCACGCCGTTGACCATGCCTACAAAATCAGTAATAGCTTCCATTCAAACCTCGTCGATACAGAGAATTTATCGTTATTATTTATATTTATACTTATATTTAAAATCATGTATTTAGGGCTTTTTGATCTGTCATTTTTTATCTTGAATTAGATTAGCAAGATCAAAAGGTCCTAATAAAGCGAACGCTCACACCCAAAAGATAAAAACACTCAAACTTTCAAACAGAGTACAACGAATTGTTAACCTTTGGAAAGGCTGAAAAATAAACTAACGAGGTTTGCCGTAGCGCACAACGGCGCTACGACAATAATCGATTGTGGTCATTACTAGCTGTAGGAAGGCCTTTATCTAAGCTGTATTCGAGGTAATTTAAAGGAAATAACAAAGGTCACAAACAGCATGGCCGCCGAAATAAACAAGCAAGCAGACAACCCAGCCTCTTGATACACCCAACCCGATAGAATCGTGCCCAGTAACCTTCCAAGCGCATTAGCCATATAATAAAAGCCAATATCAAGCGATACACCATCATCGCTTGCATAGCTCACAATCAAGTAACTGTGCAGTGAAGAGTTGATGGCAAAGACGCCACCAAACACCATTAAGCCAGCAATAAGCGCGATTTGAGGGGCTACCCAGTCAGTAAAGAGCAGCACCGCGAGCACCAAGGTGACTAAGGTTAGTAACCCCGCCCAACGCGTGGCAACCTGTCCATCTGGCGTCGCCTTTCTTGCCGTTAAAGATGGCGCAATAGATTGAACCATGCCATAGCCAATAACCCACAGCGCAAGAAAAGCACCAACGCTACTGTGCTCCCAACCCAGTTGGCTGGCAAGAAACACAGGTAATGCAATCACAAACCACACGTCTCTAGCGGCGAACAGAAACAGCCGCGCGGCGGAAAGAATATTAACGCTCTCGCTCTTAGAAAATATCTGGGTAAATTTAGGCTTAGATTTCGCTTTGCCTAAATCAGCTTTCAATCTAACTATACTGCCAAGCCAAACGACACAAAGAGCCGCTGCCATAATGGCTATCGCCCCCGTAAAACCGGTAAGCGATAACAATAGCCCGCCAAGAAAAAAGCCAGCCCCTTTCAGGGCATTCTTAGAGCCTGTCAGCATCGCCACCCAACGATAAAGCTTATCTTCAGCATCTTTGGGCACTAAGGTTTTTATCGCACTCTTAGCACTCATCTTATTCAGATCTTTAGCGATCCCTGACAGCGCCTGCGCCGCCATCACCCAAGGCACTGTGAGCATCGCTGCTGGCAGCAATAACATACCTAGCGCGACAATTTGCAAACCTAAACCGATATTCATGGTGCGATTCAGCCCAAGCCTCGCCCCTAGCCAGCCGCCGACAAGGTTAGTGATCACACCAAAGATTTCATAAAACAGGAACAGCATAGCAATCGCCAACGGCGTGTAACCTAGGTCATAAAAGTGCAGCACCACCAACATACGCAAGGCACCATCGGTAAGGGTAAATGCCCAGTAGTTACCGGTGACCAATAGATATTGCTTAATGCTATCTGGCAAAGAACGATATTTAGCTAACACGCTTACCACCTTTAAAAAAGGAACTAGGATACGAGGACGTGGCTGCGCCACTACTAGAACGCTGCGCTGCTAGGAAAGCAAAGGCAAAAACTAAAACAGCAGGCTGACTCAGACTATCACCGTCTTAGCTTAAACCATCGCAGCTCTGCCCGGCTTTTCCTGCTTTTCCTAGGACCTAGAACCTAGAACCTAGAAGCGAAGCGCCCTACTTTTCCTAGAACCTAGCACCTTCTATTTAAGCCTGATCCACTCGTCCGACCATAATCGCAAGCTCGGCGGTGCGATTGGCATAGCCCCACTCATTGTCATACCAGACATACAGTTTTACCTGAGTACCGTTAACGACCATAGTCGATGGTGCATCAATAATGCTTGAACGAGGGTCAGTTTTATAATCCACAGACACAAGTGGACGCTCTTCGTATCCTAATATACCTTTAAGCTCACCCTCTGCTGCCTCGCGTAATAACTGATTCACCTCTGCTTCTGTCGTATCGCGGTTTAACTCAAAGACACAGTCAGTTAGCGATGCATTAGCTAACGGTACGCGCACTGCATGGCCGTTAAGCTTTCCTTTAAGCTCAGGGAAGATATGGGTAATTGCCGTGGCGCTGCCAGTGGTGGTTGGAATAAGGCTTAAACCACAGGCTCGGGCACGACGCAGATCTTTATGGGGTGCATCCAAGATCGTTTGAGTATTAGTAATGTCATGAATCGTTGTCATTGAGCCATGCTTGATGCCTATTTTTTCATGGAGCACTTTGACTACTGGCGCTAAGCAGTTAGTGGTACACGACGCTGCAGTCACGATAGGGTGAATATCTTTATCATAAAGATCATGGTTCACACCCATTACCACATTCAATACACCTTCTTCTTTCACTGGCGCCGTCACAACCACTCTTTTAACGCCTTGATCTAGATAAGCTTGCAATAACGCCTTGGTTTTCATCACCCCAGAGGCTTCAATAACCACATCACAGCCTGACCAGTCAGTATCAGCAATGGCTTTGTTACGTGTCGTTGCAATGCGACGTTCACCAATGTTAATAATGTCGCCATCAGCGGTGGCCTCTTCAGACCAACGACCATGTACAGAATCGAACGTTAACAAGTGCGCTAAGGTCGTGGCATCACCTGCAGGGTCGTTAATGTGTACAAACTCAACATTGCTATTATTCCAAGCCGATCTCAGTGCTAAACGCCCCATTCTACCGAAGCCGTTGATACCTATTTTGATTGTCATAGTCGTTTCTTAACCTGTTATTGAATGGTGTAAGGTATAGATCTTGTTCAAATTCTTGCGCGACTTTGCTCTTGCCTAACTTAATTGAGCTAGCCCAGAACTAGAATATTTTATTAAATTCTATCTATCTATCTATCTTGGCAATATCACTCGAGCCTATCAATAGGCCCCATAACCCAAATTTACCTTGATGGCTCTGCAGCCTCATCATCAGCAAATAGGTGACGACTGCGATTAGCAATTGCCACGAGCGATAACATCACGGGTACTTCAACCAACACCCCGACAACTGTCGCAAGCGCGGCGCCCGAGTGCAGGCCAAACAGCGAGATGGCCACTGCAACTGCTAGCTCAAAAAAGTTAGAGGTGGCAATCATGCATGCTGGCGCAGCTATCTTATGGGTAAGCTTCATTTTTTTTGCCGCATAAAACGCAATAAAAAAGATGCCATAAGTCTGAATTAATAATGGTATCGCAATAAGTACAATGTTTTGAGGCTGGGCAATTATGGTTTCAGCTTGAAAACCAAACAGTAAAACAACGGTTGCCAGCAAGCCCACCATAGACCACGGCTTTAATGTCGCCACAAAGGTATTGAGCTTAGTGTCATCACCCTTTTGCTGCAGAAAATGCCTTGTTATAGCACCAGCCACTAAAGGCAAGACGACGTATAAACCCACAGAAGATAACAGTGTCGCCCAGGGGACTTGGATATCGCTCACCCCAAGTAGCAGCGCCGTAATCGGTGCAAATGCGACCACCATAATGAGATCGTTTACCGACACTTGCACTAAGGTGTAGTTAGGATCGCCTTTAGTCAGTTGACTCCACACGAATACCATAGCTGTACATGGTGCTACGCCTAGCAAGATCATACCTGCGATATATTCATTCGCAGTCTGAGGCTCAACCCAATCAACAAAAAACACCTTAAAGAATAACCAGCCCAATGCCGCCATAGTGAACGGCTTAATCAGCCAGTTGATCACCAGTGTCAGTACCAGACCTTTAGGGCTTTTACCTACATCTTTCACGGCAGAGAAATCGATTTGCACCATCATCGGGTAGATCATTACCCAAATAAGGACTGCTATCACTAAGTTGACATGGGCATACTCAAGCCCTGCAACCACAGCAAAGGTATCAGGGGTTAAATTACCAAGAAAAACACCCGCTAAAATAGCCAGCCCCACCCAAACACTTAAATAACGTTCAAAAATACCCATAATATTTGACCTAATAATAAAATTCTTACCCATACCAAGCTAAGTCAGTATTTGATGGTTAACAGCAGTTTTTAACTCTTTCTGGACGGTCACCCATCTGCATAAGATTGGCTAGATTACTGCCTATTAGCTCGGCCTGATCCTTAGCCAAAGTGTATAATATGTCGTTAGCCCATGTTGGTAGTTCAGGGTTAATACAATAGAAAATCCACTGCCCCTGGCGCCTATCAACTAACAAACCCAGTTTACGTAACTGTGCTAAGTGTCGTGAGATCTTAGGCTGGATCTCATCAAGTGCGGTCATTAACTCACAAACACACAGCTCGGTTTCCGCTTGGATCAGCAGCAAGCTACGCAGTCTTGTGTCATCGGCCAACGCCTTAAAAAACTGTAAAGGTGTCATCATCATGTCTCTAATCAGCGGTTATGCACGAAACACCGTACATATGGAAAATAATATATATGTTTTTTCATATATTCAAGTTTTCATTTTTTATTTGAAATAAAAACAGCCATAAAAAAAGGCTTCCTATTGGAAACCTTTTTTGTGAGTCGATTGCAGCTAAGCCTAATACCGCAAGTAACGATAAGTATATTAGGCGTTAGGTATATGGGGTATTAGTTACCCGCGATCTTCATCTTATCCATTAAGATCCCGCCAGTGCGGATCGATGAGCGCAGATCTCTGTCTTTAGCCACTGCGACGATATTCTGGTACATATCTTTAAGGTTACCCGCAATGGTGATCTCTTCTACTGGGTACAGAATAACGCCGTTCTCAACATAGAAACCTGCCGCACCACGAGAGTAATCACCCGTAACGGTATTCACCCCTTGGCCCATCACTTCAGTCACGATAAGACCAGTGCCCATCTCTTTAACCAACTGGTCAAAAGTTTGCCCTGTGGTTGATAAGGTCCAGTTATAGATACCGCCCGCATGGCCAGTATTGGTCAACCCAAGCTTTCGCGCCGAGTAACTGGTTAATAGGTAGGTTGCTAAGCGCCCATTGTCGATAATATCGCGCGCCTGAGTGGCAACGCCTTCACTATCGTATGCCGAGCTTGCTAAAGCACCGACCATTAATGGGTCTTCATGAATGCTAAACCAATCTGGGAACACTTGTGTATCGATAGCGTCTAGCAGGAAGCTCGACTTACGGTATAAGCTGCCACCACTGATAGCGCCAACTAAGTGCCCCATCAAGCCTGTAGCTATTTCAGGTGAAAACAGCACCGGAAGCTGAGTGGTTGCGATTTTACGTCCACCTAATCGGCCAGCCGTTTTTTCAGCCGCTTTCTTACCGATAATTTCTGGTGCCGTCATCTCGCTAAATTTGCGAGCGACGGTATAGTCATAGTCGCGCTGCATACTGCCTTCAAGCTCACCAATAGCTACACAACTTAGGCTGTAACGTGAGCTGCAATAACCATGCAAAAATCCATGGCTATTGCCATACACTTTAACGCTAGAGTGGGCATTTGCACTCGCACCATCAGACGTTTTCACTCGCTTATCGGTGTCTAATGCCGCTTCTTCGGCTAATACCGCAAGGCGAGTTAACTCCTCTGGAGAGATATCTTCTGGGTGGTACAGATCAAGATCGGGGAACCGAGTCGCCATTAATGACTTTTCAGCCAAACCATTAAATGGATCAGCAGAGGTAAAGCGAGCAATATCATCAGCCGCTTTCACCGCTCGCTGAATCGCAGCTTGACTTAAATCTGAAGTCGATGAGCTACCCTTGCATCCATCTCTAAAAACGGTAATGCCCAGAGCGCCATCTTTATTAAACTCAACGGTTTCAACTTCTTTCATTCGCGTTGAAACAGACAAACCTTGTTGCTTACTGATCGCAACTTCTGCACCAGAAGTGCCTAATGTTTTTGCATATTCCAGCGCCATCGAAACGGCATCTTTCAAGGAATCCAATTCAATATCAATGCTAGGTGAAGACACAGATCTACTCTTTATTTGTCGGCAATAGCGATAGCATAACAAACCCAAAACCCAATCACATTAAATAATCCTGCCATGTGAGGCTCAATCGCTCGCTTCTCAAGAATAAAAATATCGACTAAATGAACTAAGAAAGGTCTACAGCCTCAAAAATAGGAAAGGAAATAAGCAAGTTTAGATGTTATTATTAGCACAGAATTTGTAAGAGATTGTAGATATGAAGATTGTCGGTGACTCAGAACACTTCCACCAGCCCTATGACAAAGATGAGAACTACGAAAGTAGAGCGGACGCTAAACGCGAAATCGCTATCTATCAAGAATATGGCAATAGATTAGTTGCACTTAGTAAGACCCAAGTACAGAAGCTAAATCTTGATGAAACGCTTTATGATAATATTTTGAAAGCCAAAACAATCAAAATTAATACCGAAGCGCACCGTCGTCACATTCAGTACATTGGTAAACTAATGCGTTATGTTGATCTCGAAGAGTTAGATGTCGCGATTAAGAACGTGCTGAACCAAAACAGCAACGAAAGTGCTAAAACCAATATGGCTGATAAGACGCGTGATCAGCTACTCGCTGAAGGCGACTCAGCGGTACAAGCCTTAATTGAGCAGCACCCTGAATTTGATAGACAAAAACTTCGTCAGTACATTCGTCAGACTAAAAAAGAGCTAACGAAAAACCCTGATATTGAAGCGTCAAAGACAGCGAAAGAATTAAGTAAATATTTACGTAACGAGATCAAAGATTAATCGTTACATATATAGACATCATCGCTATATAGCTACACAATAGCTCCCTTAGTATTAACCATACTTAGGGAGCTTTTTTATGGGTCTATTTTTAGGCTTATACTGCAGAGCGCGCCTTTGATTGGTTAATATAAGTTACCCATCGGTACTATATTCAGCAAAAATTTGTAGCAAAAGGAATATGCAAATGCGCCTGACCGCAAAACTGGCTACCCTCCCTCTGTCTTTAATGTGTCTTTCTTTACTCGGTGGCTGTAATGGTGCATCGGATGACAATAGTGATACCGACAATGGTGGTACCTACAGCCTCTCTCTAAGTTATAAGACCGTTGTTGATGGCGCCTGTGCCGAGCCAACCAATTCATTGAGTTTTGCCGCTAATAGCGCTTTTTGCGCCGTTGCGCATCTTAAGCAAGATAATCGCGACCGTAGTGGCCAGCTCATCTCTTTCTCAGCAACCTTTGGCGAGCTTTCTGTTACCAACAAGCTAACTAACTCCAATGGACAAGCCGAAATCATCGTCAGTAACTCCGCAGGTGCAGAAGGCGCGGGAACATTAACCGCAAGCTTCACTGAAGGTGAAAGCAGCGCCAACGCCAACCGCAACTTTGAGTTCACTTCGACAACTGCGCCATCAGAGCCTAAATTCAGCCTAAATAGCGCCATTATCAACGGCACTGCCGTTGTGACCCAGTTTAAGGCGGGTGAAACCGTACAACTGCAAGCTACATTCCTCAATGAGCAGGGCCAAGGAGTCGCTGGTAAGTTAGCTAGTTTTACCGCAGGCAGCGCCAGTCTTAATCCAAGCTCTGCCCTCACGAAAGAAAATGGTATTGCCCAAGTCAGCTACACCCCCAGTGACACAGAACTTGGCGCCGCCAACTTATCTGTAACCTTAGATGATGACGGTAAAACTTATCAAAGCTCAGGTCTGTATGAAGTACTAGCAAAAGATGCGGTCAGTGAAGACGGCATTATCGTCATCGGTCATTTCTCAGCAGACCGCAGCACGTTTACAGAAAATAAACTAGCTACCACCCTACCACTTGAAGCGGATAAATATATTGTCAGTGCCGGCGGTACATTTGGGGTGACTGCTGATGTAGCGACCAAAAACGATGATGGCACCTACACCCGGTTGCAAACACCCACCAGCGTCAGCTTTAGCTCTAGCTGCGTACTCAGTAACGATGCCAGTATCGACTCACCCGTCACCACTTTATCGGGCGCTGCCAGCTCAACGTTCCAAAACACTAACTGTAGCGGCAATAGCCAGCGTAATGATCAAATTATCGCTTCTGTCGTGGCTGGTAACCAAACACTATCGGCAACACTTGATTTCGCACTCGCAAGCCAAACTCTGGCTAACTTGAGTTTTGTCTCGGCTGAGCCGACATCAATTCGCATCAAAGGTGCTGGCGGCACTGGTTCGAGTGAATCATCACTTATCACCTTTAAAGTGGCTGATGCTAATGGCCAACCTATTGCCCAGCAAAACGTGGATTTCTCGCTAGATACCACAGTTGGCGATATTACGTTCGCTAATGATAGTAATACCACCAGCAATACCAGTAACTCAGCCGGTCTGGTTAGCGCTACTGTACTGTCTGGCACCATGCCGACACCTGTGCGTGTGCTAGCTACAGCTAAAAACAGCGATGACGGTTCTGTAACGACACAATCTGAGCAGCTCACCATCAATACCGGTTTACCACAGCAGTTAGGCTTTAGTTTATCAAGCAGCATACTTAATCCAGAAGCGGGTGATCACAATGGTGAGACAGCCTCTATTACGGCTTACGCATCAGACAGCTTTGGTAACCCAGCGCCAAATGACACCACCATTAACTTTACAGCCGAAGGTGGTCAAATTGAGCCAAGCTGCGTAACAGTAAATGGCAGTTGTAGCGTTGAATGGACGTCAACTAGCCCACGCGTACCCGATCATCGCATCACAGTGCTGGCTTATGCCTTAGGTCATGAAACCTTCTTCGATACCAACGGTAATAACGTGTTTGATAACAAGGTAACCGATCCAGTTAAGCTTGATGACGGAGGTAAAATTTTCGCAGCGTGTTTAGGCGCAGATGGTAAAGCGAAAGTCTGCTCTGGCAACGGTATGGATATCGATACTTATCACTCGGAAGGCTTCATCGATCTAAGCGATGCCTATCGTGATGACAATGAAAGTGGCACATATGACAAAGGTGAACCCTACTTTAATACAGCTTCCACCTCTGAGTTTATCTGTTTAGATGAATCAACTGATGCTACCTGTGGCGATAATAAATTTAATGGTCCTCAATGCCAAACATCAGATTATGAAAATGGTTTATGTGGCAAAGTTGAAAATCAAGCCAACAAAACCTATATCCGTAAAGCCTTGATCATGACCATGTCAGGCTCAAAGGCGTACTTTAAAATCACTCAAGGTAATAGAACAATTTTTGAGAATGGCAAACAGTCCATGGATGTTCTCACTATCGATCCTGGTGCATCGATGACTTTCAATATTCAATTCTTCGATAGCGCTAATCAAATTATGCCATTTGGCACCACTCTGACGACTACGGCCAGTGAAGGTGAATTAGATGCTTCAAACTATGAAGTCCCCAACACCAATAGCATTGGTGGCACTACAACCAGCTTCACTCTGACCAATGATATCGATCCTGCAAGCACAGGCGAAGCCGCCAAGAGCAGCTCTATTTCTATCGATGTAGAAACTCCTAAAGCAGTAAAGTCAGGCATATCATTAATTGTTGAGTTAAGCGGCACCTAAAAACCAGCCACTTTCAACACACAAATAAAAAGCCCGCTGTAACTTAAGTTACAGCGGGCTTTTTATTTATCAGTAGTTCGTCGATTCTATCAACTAATTGCAATTTAATTAAATACACGATGAATCTTACAGTCCAATGAAGATCAGCTTGGTATTGAGGGAGCAAGTCTCTGCAGCATAAATGCTACGGTTAAGCCCTCATTGATGAGTTCACGGCGTCTTGCGGAGTCAATATCAAGATGAGCCGTTAATTAATGCGATGCTAATAATCAGAATTAACATCGCATCCAAATTAACAGCGTACTCAAATTAACCTAGAGCTAAGCTGCCCGCTTTAACCGCTTAGATGCGCCCCAATAAGCCAAGCCAAAGTAAACCGCTACCATAGCCCATAACTGTAACCACTGCGGCATAATGCTCTGCCACGATGCGCCCATTTGATTTAGCTCTAACATGGCCATAATCGCGGGAACCGCTGGCACAACTTGTGATACTGCTACAACTGCCTCAGGAATAAGTGCTGTTGGCCACACAAAGCCAGAAACAAACAGGATAGGCATAGAAACCAATAGTAATACTTGAGTCGGTAAATCCCGCCGAGTAAACAAACAACTAAAGGCGATGCCTGCCGCACACGTTGCCAATAAAAAAGGTAACATCAGCAGAGCGACTTTCCCCAAACTTGCCTGTAAGCTAACGTCATACCAATAGTAACAGTAACCAACGTAGTAACTGCTTAATAAGGTATAAATCAACATAAAGGCGACCATACGGCCACAGATAAGTTTAAGCGGACTAACCTCGCGCCAATAGCCTTGTTGCTTCCATTGGCTTGCGCCCAAAATACCTATGCCAATCAGCAACGTCTGGTGCAATATCAATAAGAACAATCCCGGTACCACATAAGGCGTATAACCTAAACTGGGGTTAAAAGCTGGAATACTATTGAGTTTGACCACATTAAGGCTCTGTTTTACCGCTGTAGCATTCCCCCCTTTCGCTAATAACCCCATACGCTGAATATCTTTGCTGATATCTAAACCTGCCGAGACCAAACCTTCAACGACGGCGGAGTAGATCAAGAAGTAACTGGCATCACCGCCGTAGCTTAAGGTAACCCCCTTGCCTAATAACAGATCTTGCCTAAAGTCAGCGGGGATCACGAGCAAACCATGGGCCCGGCCAGTTTCAATCCAGCGCTTAGCCTCATCGATTGAGCCCACCTCTGCTATCACCTCAATTTTAGGGCTAGCATTAGCATCACGGATAAGTTTCCGGCTGAGTGATGAGTGGTCATGATCGATCACCACCACTTGCTGCTCTGTCGGAACTTCATTGAGATAAGGCAAAGGGTAAAGAATCGAGTAAAACAGCACACCACCAAAAACAGTAATAACAATGGTTTTATCGGCAAGAACCGCTTTTAACTCTGACCAAATAAGCGCTAAGAAGCTCATGTTATTGATCCTTAACCGTAGCGATTAGCACTGGATCTTCAGTCACAGAAAAATCTCTTTTCGCCAAGATGCTGATTGGAATAAGTAACAACAGGAATCCCCAATAGCTGGTCATTTGCGATAAACTCGCCATCAAGCCTTGGCCATAACTTACCACCGCAATATGAGTTTCAATATAATGGCTGGTGGGCATAATCACTCGCCACCACTGAGCAAGGGCGGGCATCTCATGCACGGGGAATGTCACCCCCATAAAGGCAAAAGCGGGGGCAAACATCGCGGTACAAAAGCTAATGACCCTTGCACTGTCTTGTAGGGCAAAAAAGATGGTTAACACCATTAACCACACCGCTAATAACATCACCGTTTGAGCGAGCAATATCACTGCAATACTGCCGGCGATGGGTAACTCTAGAAAAAGATAGACAAGGGCTAAGATAAAGCTACCGTGGAGCAATACTAGCGGGGTGTAAAATAACACCTTTGCCCCTATCACTTTCCATAGTCCAAGCTCTGACCATTGCTCAGTCGTATTCCAACGAAGCTCACGGTTAAGACTGTTAGCAAAGACCATCATCGCCAACAACTGCAGTAGCGCAATAAGCACTGGAGGCACAAGGAAACCTACATAGTTGGTATTGCGGTTAAACAATGCCGTAGTCTGAGCGCTGATTGGGCTTAAGTTAACCGCAACCTGCTCCATAGGCACACCTGCCGCGAGCATTTTGAGCTCACCTAACGGCTTAAGCCCCTCTGCCATCGTCGCCATTAATTGGCTCGATAATAATTTTCCGACCAGCAAAAACTGGCTGTTATAACGGATATCGATAATGGGTGTTTTTGCTGTCAGCAGATCACGATTGAGCCCGTAAGGCAGCACAAGTAAGGCATAAACCTCCCCCTGCTTCATCGCCTCAACCGCGCTCGGTAAGCCTGCATAACTAATTGGCTTAGTGACGGGGTTAGCTTGTAGTTGACGCGCTAAGGCCCGGCTAACTTGGCTATTGTCTAAATCAACCACTGCAACCGGTAACTGCCTTGGCAAGCCTGCACTAAACAGCAACCACAGCCCAATAATACTCAGCAGCGGAATATAGCTTATCAACGCCAACTGCCATGGATCATCTTGCAGAGCTGAGAACTCTCTTTTGAGTGCCTTAATCAAAGACTTAACCTCTTATCCGTTCCAGCTAACCTATAAGGTGAATAGCACCGACATCCCAACCCTTAGATCTTTAATCGTCTCATTCGGGCGCAGCTCCACTTCGAATGTACGCATATCAAAGTCATGACCACTTTCAGTGGCTCGCCAAGTTGCGAAATCGCCCATTACCGCAATATTGGTTACGGTAAACTCAACATCTCGCTCAAGCGCCGGAATCGTCAGCTTTAGCACATCACCTTGTTTAAACTGTTTAAGTAGATCTTCTCGTACCTGGAATACCGCCCAAGCATCTTTCATATCGATCAAACTGACGACAGGAAAGCCACTGGGTGCTAACTCGCCCGCTTGGAGCAAGACTTCGCTAATTTCACCATTTTTTGGAGAGCGCATTTGACTATCAAGCAAGATTGCAGAGACTTCATTCACTGCACCTTCAGCCATTCGCGTATTACCTGCTGCAGCCGCTTTAGTTTCAACTCGCGCACCTTCATCAGTCATCTGGTACATAGCCAGTGCCGCTTGCTCGGTATATTTGGCCGCTTGCCACTGAGTAAAGGCTTCATCTCGCTTCTGTCTTGCCAGTACCCCTTCGTTGAACAGCACTTCTAAGCGCTCATAGGTCGTGCGATATAACTTGGCTGCCGCTTGCGCTTTTAACCACTCTTCTCTTGCGGCTGAAATTTGCTGCTTACGCGCACCATTGTCAGCCTCTTTTTGCATAGCAACTGCGGCATCACGTCCGCCCTCTGCTTGCATCAATTTAGCTTTTAACTCTGGGCTATTGATAGCGAAAAGCAGGTCTCCCTCGGTCACAAGATCACCTCGTCTTACTAACACCTCTTCAACTCGACCAGGGACTTTTGAGGAAACGTTATATTCGCGCGCCTCTATCTGCCCTTGTAGTAACTGTGGTTTCGGTGTGTAAGCAAGGATTAAGCCGTATACCAAGGCACCTATTAATACGATAAATGCCGCGGCGGCTAAGATACGGTTAGTGCGCATTGGTGTCCCCTTGCTTAATACTTCTTCCAATAAATTCATCTAGCTGACCGCTTATCGCCATCAGTCTTGCATAGGATTGAACGTAGCGATATTGCGCGCCCAACTGTTGGGTCGCAACCGCATTGAGCTTAAGCTCTGCGTCCACTTTTTCGATTGAGGTTGATAACCCCTGCTTAAACGCAATGTCTCTAAGACGTTTATTCTCTTCAGCCAAGCTCATTGAAGTGTTTAACGACACCACCTCTTCTTGTGCCTGTAGCAACTGGCGATAGCTCTGGTCGAGTAATAAGTTCAAATCCTGTTGAGTCTGCGCTTTGGTATATCTAGCCTGTAGTAGTGCGCTCTTAGCAGCCTCGACTTTTCCGCTGCGTCCGTCTCGGCTCAATAAAGGCACGCTGACCCCGATGCCTAGCATCCAGTCTGGTTCTATCTGTGAAAACAAACTGTCGTCTTCATAAAGAGTGTAATTACCGTATAAAAATACCGTTGGTAAGTAGCTGCCCTTCTCTACATCAACCAACCCCTGTGCTTGCGCTTCTTTCGCTTCAAGCAGCTTTAAAGCTGGATGTTGATTAAGGGTCAACTGGGTTAACTGCGGCAAAGAGGGTGATTGGTGCAACATAAATAGTGGCGAGGTGGTATCCACTTTTCGCTCATGCAGCATCATAGATAAGGCGATCATTGCCATCTCTGACTGACGCTTAGCACGGCCATAATTCACCCGAGCATTTTCAAGTGCAACTTGCGCATTAAGGCGCTCGACCTTGGCAATCTGGCCTTGCTGCTCAAGTTTCTCAGCATGTGATGCATGCAAGGTCAGCGAATCAACTAACTCAGATTGCGTACTGGTTAGGGCTTCGGTAACCGCAACGGCATAATAGCGATCGACTAATTGTAGAAATAGATCGCGAGTCGTCAGTTTGAGCTCTTGCTCTTTCTCGGCAACTTCAGCTTCATGAATGGCCTGTGCTGCCGTGATCTTACCGCCAGTGTAGATAGGCCACATGGCCTGTAGGCTTGAGCGGAAAATATCTTGTTCGGTGAAAGGAGTGACAAATAACGAGCCTGGAATACCCGCAAGCGCACCGCCAAGAGCCGGAGGCAATGTGGCAGGGTCAAGAGATGCAAGAGGATTAAGATCGCGCAGATCTAGCTCTATCGGTTTTTCCAAGCGAGTATAGCTGCCCCTTAAGTCGATAGAAGGCAGGTTCATATCTTCACCCGCTCTTCGTTCAGCTTCAGCGCGGTTAACTTCTTGAGCCCCCGCCTGGAGCTTATCGCTGACCTTAATTAGCTGTTGCCACGCCTCGTCAAAGGCCATGGTTTTAGCTTGGGCCGTTAGCGGCAACACTAGCAAAAGAGCACACAGCGAACGTTTCATTAGCACCTCTAGAGTATTTACTCTATTTTTAATGGGTCGATACTATCATTGCATCATCTTGCCTGCTAGGACTTAGTCGATTATTTACTCGCTAAATCCTAGCTTATGAACTTTTATGCGGTGCCACCAACGGTCAACTTGTCTAACTTCAATGTCGGCTGGCCAACACCAACAGGAACACTTTGACCATCTTTACCACATACGCCCACGCCTTTATCCAGCGCTAAATCGTTACCAACCATTGAGATCTGGCTCATCGACTCAGGACCATTACCAATTAAGGTTGCGCCCTTAATGGCTTGGGTGATTTCACCATTTTCAATGAGATAGGCTTCTGATGCCGAGAACACAAACTTACCCGAGGTAATATCCACCTGGCCGCCACCAAAGTTAGGCGCGTAGACCCCTTTCTTAACCGATTTAATGATTTCGGCAGGATCTGACTCACCCGCTTCCATATATGTATTTGTCATACGTGGCATAGGCAGATGTGCATATGACTCGCGGCGACCATTACCGGTTGACTGCTCGCCCATTAGGCGCGCATTAAGTTTGTCCTGCATGTAGCCTTTTAAGATCCCGTCCTCAATCAACACAGTCTTTTGAGTCGGCACCCCTTCGTCATCAATACTCAGTGAACCACGGCGATTAGTCATAGTGCCATCATCGACTACCGTTACTAATTCTGACGCCACTTGCTGGCCCACTTTGCCACTGAAGGCACTGCTCCCCTTGCGGTTAAAGTCACCTTCAAGGCCATGGCCCACAGCCTCGTGCAATAACACGCCAGGCCAACCTGCGCCAAGTACCACAGGCATCTCGCCTGCTGGCGCATCAACTGCGTGCAGGTTTACCTGAGCTTGACGTACCGCTTCTCGAGCAAAGCCAAAGCAATAAGGTAAGCCGTCGCTATCATCTTCTAAAAGCACGCTGTAATCATGACGTCCACCGCCACCAGAGCCGCCGCGCTCGCGCTTGCCGTTCTCTTCTAAAATAACGCTACAGTTAAAGCGCACTAACGGGCGGATATCAGCAGCAAGAGTACCGTCACTCGCTGCCACTAAAATTTCTTCGTGAACACCAGACAGGCTCACTACAACTTGAATAATACGGCTATCTAAGCTGCGGATATAGGCATCAGCTTGCTTAAGCAGCTCAATCTTTTTCACTTCTTCCATCGCAGCAATCGGATCGGAACTGATATACAGCGCCTTACTCTGTTGCTGCTGCCAAGCGTTAACTTGAGCATTACCGCCCGATGTCGCGATTCCACGCGCCGCGGTTGCCGCCGCTTCTAATGCTGCAGGTGTAATTTCATCGGCATAGGCGAAACCGGTTTTTTCACCACTAATAGCACGAACACCTACACCTCGTTCAATATGAAAACTGCCGTCTTTAACAATGCCATCTTCTAATACCCAAGACTCGTGACGACTACCTTGAAAATAAAGATCTGAGAAATCAATTTGATGTTCATGAATACGCTTTAAATAGCTTTGTAGATCATCGATTGCTAGCCCATCTTGTAATAAGCTTTGTCCAACTTGGGTTAAAAATGACATCTATTCTCTCTTTATATTAATTCGATAAAATACGTCGGCAAACCGAATCTTGCTCACAGCAAGTTTCTATTCGCCCTAAATTTATTGAGCTATTTAAGCTGTGGTGACACAAATCGATTATGGGCCATCACCGGCATTTTTGCCCGAAGCGCTTGCAAGCCTTGCAGATCAACCTCAGCTTGAACCCAGCCAGTCCCTTGTGCTTTTTGGGCAAGGATCTCTCCCCAGGGACTGACTATCATACTTTGCCCCCAGGTCTCTCGGCTACCCTGATTATGTTGTCCCCACTGCGCAGCACCTAAGACAAAACATTGGGTTTCGATAGCTCGAGCCTGTAACAGCACCTGCCAATGAGCTTCACCAGTGACTTTGGTGAATGCCGCTGGCACAGCAATAAGCTCGGCTCCCGCCTCTCGCATCGCTCTAAACAGATCGGGAAAACGAAGATCATAACAGATCACTAATCCTAACTTACCCACTGGCGTATCAACCACGCTAATGTGCTTGCCTGGACAAAACGCATCACTTTCTCGATATTGCTTAGTGCCATCAGTCACCTCAACATCGAACAGATGCAACTTATCGTATTGGCCTAAGACACTGCCATCGACATCAAACACATAGCAGCGATTATAAACGCGATCATCTTCGGCTAAAATCGGGATACTGCCCGCAACCATAACGACCCTGTATTGCGCCGCTAGCTTAGCTAAATCTTGCTTGAGTTTGCTATCTTCAGCAGGCATAGCATACTGCAGTTGCTGGCTTTCTTCGCCGCCAAACAACAGGCAACACTCAGGCAATACCACCAACTGTGATTCATTGGCCTTTTGAGGTAATGATTTAAGCTGCGACTCGATAAACTGTAGATTCTCGGATACGCTGCGACTGCTTTGACATTGCAGTAGGCTGACTTGCATCTAACTCTCCCTGTTGGCGGCTATCTGACTCAAACAAACTGCCGTTCGATAGATCTTGCTGCGGTAAATCTGATGATTCGCCCTGCTCATCATGAGCGGTTTCAGGCTTGGATTCAATAACCTTAAGTGCTGGAAGCTTGACATCAGCCTTGCTGTTACTGTTGCTGGTATGCTTGTTAGTATTGGCAACCTCAGCGCTATTAAATTGAATATTTGGCGCTGTCACCGACGATAACTGGCTACCTGACGCCGTAACAGTACTTACTGCAGCACTTTTCTGGTGGCTCCCCTCAACAGGAGCTGGGGTTTCAGTGACCCCAACTATTACTGCATTGGCTTCAGGCAATGTTTGCTGACCTTGAACATCCGACTGCGGTGATTGCTTGCGTAAAATAGACTCCGGAATTTCTATCTCTTTGCTCTTGCGCTCAAGCTCTTCAAGCTTAGGCTCTGACATAGTGCCCGTCAGTCTAAAGCGGATCTCTGAAATCACCTCAATCACAGGCTCAAGCACTTTAGTCAGTGCAAACGCCCCTAATCCAAATGTCCAGCCCGTGCTCAACAGCACGACAGTCGGAACACTCGATGCCAATTGCGGCACAAAGCGAATATCATAATTGAGGCTTTCGGTCATTAAATCGGTATAGCCACGCACTCGCATGTTTCCAGCAACGGCGTTCATCTCAGTGTCGGTCGTTTTAACCACGCCGTCATCAAGCTTTAGCGTACCGTTAAAGGAGTCAAAATAGAGCCCCTTACCAAAAACATCTGAAAAATCTAACGATAATTTGCGCAGCAAGGAGTCTAAGCTAAACAACGAGAAGATGCGTGCGCCTTTGTCGCTGACCTCAGATAAATGCCCTTTGCCTAACTCAAAACTGACGTCACCATTAAGCGTCTCTAACGAAAACGCATAAGGCGCCCCTGTCCATGAAATATCTGCGGTAACGGCTGTCGGTGCATTCTTAAGCCCGGGGTCGATCCCCAGTTTCTCTGACAGATAATCAAATTTTGTGGCATCCAAAGTTAACTTGAATGAGGTGAGGTTTTTGCCTTGATTCATATCCCAGTCACCACGGCCTTTTAGCTGCACGTTGGGCGTGGTAATTGAGACGGTTTGGATCTCATATGACGCTCCCTTAGGTGTTCCTTGCAGCACTAAGTGGCCTAACGACTTACCATATAATGAAAAATTATCGACATCGATCGCCAATGGCGGCAAGTTAGCCATAATCGTATCAGACTTATAATGCGCATTTTCTTCTGTACGAGATTCTGGTGCCATATGGAACTTACTTGCGACGATCTTTAGTCCTTGATTAACCCAGTCCGGATAAAAGTCGAGACGACCATCAAACTGCTGCGAGTTAACATCGAATCGCCAGGCATGTTCAGTCGGCTCTGCGCTAAAGTGGAGGTCCGTCAGCGGTTGCCCCATAAGATTGAGATCATTTAAATCAGCATCAATTGATACCAAAGCAGGAAAGAAAGCTGCTTTGGTTGTCACGGACTCATCAGTCAACACGCTTGGCGCATCATCTTGACTGATATCGCTTTGACTAACCTCGCCTTGACTCACAAAGGCCTGCACAATCGGCAACCAAGGTGACAGCTCGGTCTTATCTAAATCGATCTGCAAGTGACCCTGGTGCTTACGTAACTTGTCTCCAGGCTTAAATAACCGCCCCAGTAACAAGTCATAATGCGCTAGCGCATTGCCTGAGTCAGCCCCAAAGCCACCCCAAAACTCCATCTGCTTATCCAGCTTAATGCCTAAAGAAGCTTGTTTATTATCACCAATTAACTCGGCAACTAAGTGCTTAGCTTCGCCTTTTGCCTTAGAAAAAGGCGCTGGTAAATTAAGGGCGGCGTCAATAAGATCGGTTTCGACTCGCGCTTGAATTCGGTAACCTATGGGATCGAAGATCAACCTCAAATCACCATTCCAATCAACTTGACCGTCATAATAATCGCTAAGGGGATTATGCAGCTCTGGTGGCAAATCGGCTAATTGCCACTGCCCAGCGAGATCGACGTTCACCCCATAGTTCTTATTCATGCTTTTGGTATTAAAGCTAAATTGCAGCGGCTGCTGATACATAACAGCGTTAAGGTTTGAGCCTGTGACCACATCATTGACAAACTGAATCTGTCCGGTGACCTTATCGAGTTGGATCCCAGGTTCAGCCACGTAAACAGGCGTATCTTTAAAATTAACCGTCCCTTTAATCACCTCACTTTCACCATCGTAAAGTGGAATGCTGAGATCGATCTGCCCGGTAATATCACCACTTATCTGCACTACATCAAGCGTTGCTCCAACAGAATCAACTAACGGTGATTGTTGAATAACGGCATTAGCAGCTTCAGCCTTTGTCGCTAAGTCTACTTTCACTTGCAATAAGCTTCTGTCGCCCAGCGAAGGAATGCCGATATAAGCACCGTCCGCTTTAACATCTAATAACTGGCCTTGATTGACCCGAAGATCCATCGCATCATTTTCAAACAAGGCTGACAAGTTAAGCTGACTCACTGCAGGCCAGGTTGGCTGAAATTCAAAGTTAGCGTTTGTTAACGTAAAATCTGCCTGGAAAATACCATCGTGCTGAGCATAGGGGTAACGACTAAATGCACCATGCCACACTACAACCGCATCATCAGTGTTACCCGCTTTAAGCGCTTGAGTTAGGTAAGTAACCAGCTCGCTACTCATGCCATTTAACGGAAAATATTGATGCACGTTAGCCACATCATTAATATCTATGTTGGCGAGTAAGGCCATATGCACCGCATCGGCAAACTCAAAGCGTACGCCAGCATCAATGTCTAAGTCGGCATTACTAAAGTGTATCTTTGGTAAAGATAGCGATAAATCTGAGAAGTTAACATCACCACAAAATGCATCGCCTTTAAGCTGTATTGGCGCGGCAAAATCACCATTAAAGTCGAGGAGGTAGCTTTGTTCAGGCAGTGAAAATCTCAGCGTGTCATCAAGTATATTCGCTTTGACATCAATCGCAGCAACACCAGGAATGCCATCATAAGCAAGCCAAGCGACGCTATCGAGTTCAAGCGACACTTCAGGCTGTTTCAGCAGCTCACCCCAATGGGCGTTAATGTTTTTAATCTTGCCGGTTAGCTTTAATGCCTGCCAGGTATTTAGGCTATCGAGCTCTACACCGGGAATGAGCGGCAGCAAAGGCAATAACATATCCAGCGCCAGCTGATTTGCAGTCGCATCAATACCTTGCTCTGTTTTTTCGGCGACCAGCGATAATGCAGGCCAAGAGGATTCATTGGTTGAAAAATCAAGTCCATGACTTGTTAATGACCAACCTTGTGCTTTTGGCTGCCACAGGACTGCGCCAGAGTTAATGGTAAATTTCTGCGGTTTTTCATTAAGAAACCACTCTAACCAGCTAGGTTGAAACTCGACCGTTACTCCCTCAATGCTTCTATTTGCAAATCCAGCCCATGCCTGAAGATTGACAACGCCTTCCAGTGGCAGACTTGTTGTCATGTCATATGGATTAGGTTGTCTGGAGGCCCACTCGCCAATATCCAGTGAGCGCGCCGCTAAGTAGAACTGGCCCACTAAAGATTCTGGGCGATTACCATTACCCTTAATATCGACGCTTAATGCCAACTGCTCTACCTCTGAGGCATTTTCATCGAGTACAACCTTGCCTTCAGCTCGATGCCGGCCACTGGTATTGCGCCACTTCATATCTTTAATAAAGATGGGGCGATAATCATGCTCTTTGCTAAGCAACTGAAATCTAGCATCGGTAATTGAAAAGCGATCCAGTTGTTCTAATAACAACTTATAGATCCAATCCGTCTGCATTTGGGTGGTCGACTCGCGAGGCTCAAGCGCCTTTAAACGATCCAGATCTAAGGCGACATTTGCCCCATCGAAGATCACATCCTCGATTTGTGGTGACGCTGTGACTAACGACTGCCAAAAATCAAATTTCACATGCACTTGATTAAATAACAGGGTGACAGGAAGGTTGTCCTGCGCGGGTAGAACGAAGTTTTTAACCGTTAATGCAGGGCCATATGCCTGCCATTCCGCAGCGAGGTTACCGATGTCCACTTTGACTTGATACTCAGACTCAACAAAACTGATCAGCTCCATACGGACCTGATCAAGTTGTGGTAACAAGCCCCTAAATAGACTGACCATAAGTGCAAACAGCACTAAAATGATGGCGAGAAATTGCCAGCAAAAACGAGTCAAATTAAAAAAGCGCTTTTTAGGTGCGCAAGTCTCTGATGACACTACATTATCACCACATCAAATTTGTTCTGCGCATACATAGGTTCATTTTGCAGCCTCACTCGTTTACCGATGTAGACCTCCAATTCTCCCAGTAGATGACTCTCGTCACCTTTCAGACTCTGATAAACAGCAGGCGAGCAGTAAACCAAGAACTCATCAGCATCGTAGCCACGATTCAAACGAATGATCTCTCTGAAAATTTCGTAAGAGACAGTTTCAACCGTCTTTAAATTACCCGTGCCGAAACAAGCTGGACATTCACCGCACAATACATGCTCTAAGCTTTCACGAGTACGTTTACGGGTCATCTCCACTAGGCCTAAGCCAGAGAAACCACTGATATTGGTTTTCACTCTGTCTTTAGACAAAGCACTTTCTAAACTGGCTAGCACACGCTTTTTATGGTCGTTATTCATCATATCGATAAAGTCGATAATGATAATGCCGCCTAAATTACGCAGACGTAATTGACGTGCTATGGCATGGGTCGCTTCGAGGTTGGTATTAAAAATGGTTTCTGCAAGATTACGATGGCCAACAAACGCCCCCGTATTGATATCTACCGTGGTCATGGCTTCGGTTTGATCTATGATCAAGTAGCCGCCAGATTTAAGCTCGACTTTACGCCCCAAGGCGCGCTGCACTTCATTTTCGACATCATAAAGGTCAAAAATGGGGATAGGCCCATTGTAGTGCTCAAGCTTATCGGCGATCTCAGGCATGAACTCTTGCGCAAACTGCTGCAGCTCTTCATAAGTTTGCGCTGAGTCGACCTGAATTTGGTCCAGCTCAGTACCCACAAAATCGCGCACAATACGCACAGGTAGGGCGAGGTCTTGATACAATAAAGACACGCCACGGCGCTTGCGTCTCTCGCTAACTTTGGCCCACACACGTCTTAAAAAGCCCGCATCTTGCACGAGTTCATCTTCACCCGCGCTCTCAGCTGCGGTGCGAATAATAAAGCCGCCATCATCATCAACAAAGGGTTGTGTTATTTTTTTCAGGCGAGCCCGAATTTCTTCGGACTCAATGCGTTGCGACACACCCACATGGCTAGAGCCTGGCATAAACACCAGATAGCGAGAGGGTAAGGTGATATCTGTCGTTAAGCGCGCGCCTTTGGTGCCTAGCGGATCTTTAACCACTTGCACCATGATGTCTTGCCCTTGCCTAACAAGCTCGGCAATGTCGCGCACCACAAAATTGCCTTTTTCAACATCGGCAACACATTCGGTATGCGGCACAATATCTGAGGCATGCAAAAATGCAGCCTTATCGAGGCCGATATCAACAAAAGCCGCCTGCATACCCGGTAGTACGCGGCTCACTTTACCTTTATAAATATTGCCAACTAAACCACGCTTCATGCGTCGTTCAATATGGACTTCTTGCAGCACGCCATGCTCGACTAATGCAACTCGAGCTTCTGTTGGTGTTACATTGATTAAGAGCTCAGAGCCTATTTTTTTCTGCACTCGGCTTTGCGCGAATCGACTTCTACTCACAACTCACCCCACTTAGGGAAATAGCTAATTTAAAAAGGATTTGGCGTAGATCGTGATCTAGCTAAACAGAGGTAAAATACCGATTAGCCAGTTAAAGTCTGCAAAGAATGATGTTTTATAGCTTGGCAATTAAGGCCTATTTATTACGCTATTTTATGGCTATAAAATTTGCATCTCACACAATAACGCGCGGGTTTCTACCAAAGGTAACCCGACTACCGCGGAATAACTTCCCTCGATAGCTTCAACAAAACTTCCACCCAAACCTTGGATCCCGTATGCACCGGCTTTATCCATCGGCTCACCCGTTGCGATATAAGCTAAGATATCCGCCTGGGTTAGCTGGCAAAACTGCACCTTAGTTTTAACCAGGCGACTCACCGTCTTGGTGCCATCAGTTAACGCCACAGCAGTCATCACTTGATGCTGCAATCCTGACAGACTTGCCAATATTTGCGCCGCATCGGCTTCATCTTTTGGCTTGCCTAAAATGATGTCGCCTTGCACTACGATAGTGTCAGAACCTAACACTACAGCCTGGTTATCGGCGCCACTTTCCGCCCTATATAGCGCTAATCCTGCGAGTGCTTTCTCTTCAGCAAGTCTTAACACAAACGCTTCAGCAGACTCTCCTGCTTGATGACTTTCGTCAATATCCGCCGCTAAAATCTCGAACTCGAATGGACTCGCACTGTTAGTGTTCAAAAAACCTAACTGGCCTAACAATTCTTTACGACGAGGCGAGCCCGAGGCAAGTACTAACTTCATAATGAGTACCTTTTTTAAGATTCTAGCTGAGCTAACTTATTCTAGTGATTAACTTAAAGTCATAAGCTAACGTCATAAGCTAACGAAGAAAATAACCTAAAACCAATTGTTGCTATCTGACCTTATAAAGACGTCTTACACGGCGTAAAATCCAAAAGATCCACGGCCACATCACAAGGCTAGAAAGTGCTGGATAGAACAAACTAATATCGAAAACGGCGGAGTCGCTAACAAATTGCACCCAAAATACCACTAGGTTATAAAGTGCCACCTGCATAGCCACCAGCAGCGACTGTTGCCACATAGGGAAGTTACGTAAGCGCTGAAAATGCAGTACCACCACATATACGACGACTGACATAGCAAACGCACGGATCCCTAATGTGGCCCCGAGCAAGATGTCTAGCATCACACCCAGCACCCATGCCGTGAGAATATTGTATCGGTGAGGCAGCGCCATCGCCCAATAGATAATGACCAGCAATAACCAGTCGGGACGCCATGCTTCTACCAAGTCTGGCAGTGGCATGATTTGAAACAGCATCGCCACTAATAGGCTTAACCAAACGACCCAGCGGCCATTTGCCACATGTAAACTCATTGTGTGACCTCTTGACTCGCCTTAACCGCTTCTTCGACACCCTCAGGCGGCGTGAGTTCAGCACTGTCAGATTCAATATCTGGCCAAAGTAATAATAAATAACGAATTCTATCTAATGCGGCTAACGGCTGAGCAACGACGGTAGCATAGTTCTTACCATCGTCTTTTTCGACGCTGATCACTCGAGCCACCGGGTAGCCCTCAGGAAAACGCTTGCCTAAGCCTGATGACACCAGAAGATCGCCAACCCGCACATCAGTACTCTTAGCCACATGCCTGAGCTCTAATTCATCGAGCACACCAGTGCCGACAGCCATAAGGCGCACATCATTACGGGTAATTCGTACCGGAATACCATGGGTGGTATCTGAAAGCAGCAGTACTCGGCTAGTGAGCTCGCTCACCTGCACCACCTGGCCGACAACACCTTGAGCATCAACCACAGGTTGACCGACAAATGTGCCACTGCGTGATCCATGGTTTAGTACTACATATTGGTGAAAAGGATCGCTGGCGACTTCCATCACCTCAGCAACGACCTTCTTCGCATCCATATGTACCGGAGATCCCAGTAAACCACGTAGACGATCGTTTTCTTGACGCAAATGTTCAAATCGCTGTAAACGCTCACTCATCAGCAGTTGATGACGTAATAATTCTTTATTTTGTTTCGCGAGCATGTTTCGCGTTGCCAAACTTTCAGCAGAAAGATCGAGTAATGCACCAGGAATATTAGCGACATACTGCAACGGACTTAATAACGAAGAGAGGGAGTTACGCACAGGTTCAAGCCTGTCATTAGCGACAAGCAGGATCACCGACATGATAACAGCCAGTGTTAATCTAAATTGATTGGAAATACCGCGAGCAAAAATAGGCTTCATAACAAACTAGGGCGGTTCAATACCGCCCTTTTTAACCGTGGTTAGTTTTCTTCAGAGAACAGGTCGCCGCCATGCATATCGATCATCTCTAAAGCTCTACCGCCGCCACGAGCAACACACGTTAATGGATCTTCTGCGATCATTACCGGAATACCCGTTTCTTGCATCAGTAATCTGTCTAGGTCACGTATAAGTGCACCACCGCCAGTTAACACCATACCGCGCTCTGAAATATCCGATGCCAATTCTGGTGGAGACTGCTCTAGCGCAACCATTACGGCACTGACAATACCCGATAGTGGCTCTTGTAGCGCCTCTAGGATTTCGTTGCTGTTTAGCGTAAAGCTACGTGGTACACCTTCAGCAAGGTTACGACCGCGTACTTCAATCTCTAGTACTTCATCGCCTGGGTACGCGGTACCGATTGTGTGCTTGATACGTTCTGCTGTTGCTTCACCAATCAAGCTACCGTAGTTACGACGTACATAGTTGATAATCGCATCATCAAACTTGTCACCACCGATACGCACTGAAGATGAGTAAACCACACCGTTTAGCGAGATAATCGCAACTTCTGTAGTACCACCCCCGATATCAACAACCATAGAACCTGTTGCTTCAGAAACCGGAAGACCGGCACCGATTGCAGCAGCCATTGGCTCTTCAATCAAATACACTTCACGCGCACCAGCGCCCATTGCCGATTCACGGATTGCACGACGTTCAACTTGCGTTGCACCCACTGGCACACACACTAGAACACGAGGGCTTGGACGAAATACGCTATTGTTATGAACTTGCTTGATAAAATGCTGTAGCATTTTTTCTGTGACATAAAAGTCGGCGATAACACCGTCTTTCATTGGACGAATTGCTTGAATGTTTCCAGGCGTACGACCTAGCATCTGCTTAGCTTCAGTACCGACGGCCGCAACCGACTTCTGACCAGAACCGTTTCGCTCTCCACGAATGGCAACGACTGATGGTTCGTTTAGCACTATGCCTTCTTCACGGACATAAATTAGTGTATTTGCTGTACCTAAATCGATCGAAAGATCATTAGAAAAAATGCCGCGTAGCTTCTTGAACATGTAACCAGCCTGTCTCAGTGGAGTCGTAGAAAAAAGAAATCAGGTAACTTTATCATGCTTCTTAAAATCCACAAGACCACAGAGGTTAACAATTGCTAATGAAACGCTGTTTTTTGCGATCTTCTACCAAAAGAGCGAGTCAATAACTTGTCTCGCCCCCTGTTACTGACATTTAGTTAACTTCTCGCCAATAAATAATCCGGTCATGACCTCGATAAGTACCAAAGTAAGCCGTTGCTCGAGGGTCTTGCAGGCCGGTATTTCCATCATAATTCCAATACCACTGTAGCCATTTATCAACATGCTGCTGTAAGAGCACCTCGCCATCGCTATTAGGTGCTGGCAAATAAATAAAGCTTTTACCTAACTCTATAGTACCGGCTTTTCCGGTTCCCCCTGATTGAGTAAAACCTTGCACTAACTCAAGCCCTGCATCTGGTTTTAAATTCAAGCCTGTATCTGCTGACTCTGTGGCTGTGGTCGTATCGAAAACCGAGCAGCTGTCACTAGTATTAGTCACCCACTGCGCTTTACCATCAACATTAGCAGCCACATATTGAGTACTTACCTCAACTCGCAACTCTTCCGATGAGGGGCCGTAAGCATTTTGCTTCACAAATCGACCATAGCGCATAGCAAAACTCTCGTCTTTGCCAATATCATCAAAGCTAAAGCCGATACAGGCACCAGATGCGGAGTCTTGATAACAAATTGCGTCGATATCGGTGACATCGGTCTTAGAAAGGTCTAAATCAAACTGCGCATTAAATGGCACAGCTAATGAGGCCGTACGGACATAATGCAGCTCTGATCCCTTTAGATAAGCCCTTTGAACACTGTTAGTATCATTAATAGGGTAGTAATCAACAACGCCAGAAATCGGTGTTTCATCTGCTATTTGCAGCGCTACACCATTAAACGAAGTGGCGCCTGAGGTATCGCTATAACTGCGATCCAGCCATTGCTTCCCCTTATAGCGCCACCAATCACCAATTTGGTAATTATTAGTTATCGCCCCGCTCTTACTTTTACCGACAATAGACAAGGTTGGCTCTTTACCCGTTAAGAAGCCAAACGGCTGCCCCATATAGGTGAAACTGCCACACTGAGCTTCAAGACTAGGATCATTGCCCGTTAAGGTTAAATAGTAAGGAGAGAAGCGACCAAACGTGTCGCTGCTAGAGTTCGCCTCAGCAATCGTCGCGCCGAGGTAATTAACTTCGCCATCAAGCATAATGCTTATCGCGCCCACCTCAGAATAAGTCTGATTGGTCACTTTCAATGGTGCACTGTTAGTCTTGGTAAAGTTTAAGCCTGTGAGCCCCAGACCTCCAAGTCCTCCATCTTTATCATCCCCATTAGTGACTAATGGCGCTTGTAGCACAGGCTTAATGTTTAAGTCTGAAAATTGGAAATTTTTAAGTGCAGGGCGATCCTTATAGGTCGCCCCGTTATCAACGCCACACACCGCTTTTACATTCATCTTAAAATCAGCGCCAGCTTTAGCAAACAAGTCACAACTTGCACCGCTGCAACCATTAGTGCCGGAATCATTAAAAAAATGGAATCCATCGGGCTTAGAGACAAACTGCTCACTATGTTCAAGCACTAAGGTCTCGCTCGTGCTGCCATCGGGAGAACTAATCGTTTCAGTAAGCGTTGCTGCAAGCTCAACTTTACCCGCTTCAGGGTAGTTCACATTAAGTAGCGCCTTACCGTTGGCATCAAAATGTACTTGTAGCTGTTGACTTGCCCCGCCTGTAATCTCTTTACTCGCCGTTGGCGAATTGAGACTGTTAATGGTCAGCTTGGCCGCTTCATTTATCCCTGATGAATCGGGGGTAATGTAATTAAATGCCATTGAAATCGGTTTTGTTTTGTTGGCAAATAGCGGTACACATTGCTGAGTGGTTTGATCTTTTTTAACCGCGAACAGCTCGAAGTTATTTGAATTTTTACAGGCTGTAGAATCATCGATATTAAAGTAGATGCCGCTATCTTCAAAGTTCAATTGGCATTGACTGTTGGCAACAAAACTTCCATCGATATAACAGCTGTAGTTAGCCGTCGGCAAGGTCGAGCTTAACCCAAGCGTGACCAAGCCACCCTGAGGGTGCCACAACTCTGTTGTTGTGTTGCCGGTAAAGGTTTCACGAGTATAACTGGTATTGTTTTTCGTCAGCGTCACAGAAGCGGGATCGCTAAGTAAAGATGTACAGTCTGGATTAGCACATGCCTGAAGGGTGATTGATTTAGCCGCGCAGCTAAGCGCGCCAGAATCAAAGTTAATTCGATAATGATTAACGGCTGGCGCGTCTGGCGCATACTCAAAGGCAAAGTAACCAATACTCTCAGCTAGATGGCTGCGCTCATCATCTCGCTGCTGATCTTCATCTATCGCAAAGCTCACCTGATTGTTAAAACTCTCTTTAGTGCAGCGTCTTACCCAACCGCCATCACCACCACGACGTTGATTTTTATTGGCGATAGTTAAGGGTTGGTCAAAATAGGTTTGCTGATAGTTGTTATTAAAAGCGCACTGCTGACTCAGTGTTCGAGTTGAACTACCATTGCCATGATTTAAGCCGTTGGCAAACTCGTACTTTAAGCTTTCACCATTAACCGTCATCACGCCTTTACCCACACCAGCAACATAGCCTAAAAGTTCTGGGCGAGTGATCCCCGAGCTCATTTCAGAGCCTTCAATAGCGATATCAAACTGTGAGCCATCGGTATCAACATTATTAATAACCGTGGTTATAAAACGATTATTGTTATGGGTTAAGACTTGACCAATCATTGCTGGATGGAGCCCAAAATCATGCTCAAATTCGATATTCTCGTAACCCCGACCTGAGCTTGGCAGATTTTTACCTTGATACAACTCGGTTGATATCGATCCCGCCTGCAGTGCCTTGCCTCTTTCTAGAAAACGGTAACCTTGCTCCATCACAAAATAATCGATTTTATCCATTTTTTTATCTAGCACTTGCGAGGAGCCTGAGTTCACCTGCTTAATGGAGGCATTACTCGAGCTAAGACTATCGACTGTTACTGTAGAGGAGTGGTCAGCATTGGCATCGCTGCCATCAATCGTTGGCATAACCATGATGACAGGAGCTGTAGAATAAGTATTATCAAAATTGATAACCGCATTGCCGTTGGCATCAAGCTCGGCGCGGCCAAACTCAAACTGCGGCGCCGGACAAGTCAGCAACTGGCTCGACGGAACTATCTCAAAGCTATTTGAAGAGGGAGGTTGCCAATACAATCTAAAGGCTTCTGCGCCAAAGGTCTCATGAAACCTAAGCTCAATAGTATGAGCGCCTTGCTCTAATGAAACTTTACCTTGGTATCGAGTGCAATCACAGGTCGCGTGGACACCATAAAAACCGGTGATAACCTCGCCATCTATCAATAACTCAATTGCATCATCGCCATCAATGGCAAAGGTGTATTCACCGGTTTCAGGTGCATCGATGTAGCCTTCAAATATACCTAAATACAGGTCTTGATCGGCTGCAGCGTTTGAATGGGGGTTAATACCATTGCCTTTCTGATTTAAGTTTGTCTCGACAGATTCGCCAATCTGATAGCGAGTTTTACTCACTGAATTAACTAATTCCAGAAATTCATTGTTATTTGCCGGGCTATAATTATCCGAATACCAACTTCGCGCATCATAGGTGCGATAAGTTAAGCCTTGAATATTATTCTGCTCTGCAGGGCACTGAGGGATAACTGCCGGCTTTGTAACATCAATATCGCAGTTCGGTACTAAATCAATTAAACCTGCACGGCCATCGAACTGCACCCAACCATCATCAGCAATGCTGATATAATCAGAAGTAACAGCACCTTCAACTCTTGCCTCATCACTAAAGATTAAATCACCTTCAGAGACAATATGACCACGCAGATAAGCGCCTTCTGCTAAATCAATATCTGAATAACCATAAAGCATAAACAGTTCTGAGCGATAAGGCAGTATACGGTTGTACTGAACAAAGTGGTTTTTAACAAAGAGGCTTACGGTACCATTTGGGGGAAATGTAACATTGACTCCCTCTGCTATCTGTAAATCATCGATCCAGTACTGTCCAGGAGCAAAATCTAAAGTACCGTCCTGAACGTTTAACGATTTAATTTTATAAACGCCATCGTCGTCATTAGCGCTAAACTTTACTGTGTGATAGTAATAATATGAAGAAATAGTGTCGTACTCACCTTCAGCTACTTCGATAACATAATTAACCGCATCTGACGGACCTAAATTCCTATTACTAGTTGAAGCGCACTGCGCAAAAGGGATCCTGTCACTGGGTAGCTCTGCTGTATATCGACCCGCCTTACACTTTTTTGAATTGCCATTAGAGGGGACACAAGCAGACTTGGCAGGATCCGTCACTGAGTAAGATGGAAGATTACCATTCGTCGGAGAATTGAAGAGCTTAGAGCCACTATGAAATCGTATTTGTCCGGAACTCGTATAAGAGTTCACTCCCTGTTTAAAGGTGTCCTCCCAATCAGCCGCCCACACAGCACAAGTTAACAATAACGTGATAGAAATTGATAACACGAGCTGGTTAAAGAATTTAAATCTAATCACGGGCTTCAACCTCCACTTGACGACTCACGCGAATGCAACTGGCATCGCTATTAGTGCCTGAGTCACATTGCCCGGTACTGCAAGTGCCTGTGCTGGTAACGAGGTATTGGGTCATATTATTTTGCGGTAATGTTGTTGTTATCGCAGAGCAGGTCATCACTACAGTGCAGCCGTTAAAGCCCACGAGTCCAGTTGCAGTACCAATATTCCACGTAGTTTGAGCATCACAACTACCGCTACTGCCATCAACTGGAAACAAAGTGGCTAAAGCGCGATCGGCGCCGGTGTTTGCTGCAGCAAAGGCGCGTGTTCCCCAGACTTCAAGGCTGATATCTTGGTCAGCATCATCTAAGACATTAATCAATGTCGCAGCCAGTAAAAACATCACTGTGATAATGAAAACACCTATAACCAAGGCGCTACCGCGCTGCCTAGAGCAATTAATAGAGCGCCTAGAGCAATTAATAGAACTCATAGAGATAGGCTTACGACGAGTGGGCAAAAGCATTTGGTTACGGGACATTAATCACCTGCACTTGATGATGATATTGAAACGTTTGCCCTTGCACATTAAACAGTGGGCTTAAGTGAACCATAGCGTTGTTTCTAAGCGTGCCAGGGGTATAAGCAATAGGGCTGTTGTTAGCTATGGTATTGACTATATCTTCTGCCATCAATATCCCTGTGCCCATATCATTAGGTGCAGGTTGTAAACTTGGATGGTTAAAGCCGTAATCCGTATAGCGTTTTAATAAGCTCAACTCGGAAGTGACCTGCTCGAAACAATAGCTCACCGCATCTTTCACGCCAAAATAACGCTGCCTTGGTGAGGCGGCATCAAAACGTACTGCACGGCCAAAATCGATACTGAGATCATTCGTTGTTGCATTAGCTGTAATGGCTTTAATGCTAAATAGCTTGCCTTGGGTACCAGCCGCTGAGGTATAAACATCGGCGGGTGATAATGGATAAATCAGCAATAATTGATCCGCCGTTAAAGGGGCGCTGGCGGCTGATTGCATTGCAGTACCACTGCTCACTGCTGAAGCTGGCGCGATAGGCATATCGATATAAGATGCACTAGAGATAATCGGCATCATCTCGATACATTGCCAAGCACCATCACCGCTATCGCGAACTCGAATGCTGTTTGGTGCTGTATTACGGATCTCTCGGGTCATGCGCTCAATAGCAAATCGGCTTTGACTCATCACCTTGTCGACCGAGGTGGCATCGATAAATATCCGTGTACCAAAAATAAGAAAGCTACTGACTCCAAGCACTAATACACCGAGGATAATCACCACTGTGACCATCTCCACCAAGGTGAAACCGCTATTTTTGAGTTGCTTAAGTTGCTTAAGTTGAGTTAGCTGAGTTAGCTGAGACTGATTTAATTGAGTTCGTTGACTCAATTTCGACCTCGAAGCTGGGCGTATTAACGATTGCATTAATAGTTGCTCCGGATCGCGTTGAAGGTCATCACCTCGCCATTAGGCGTGGTCACATTAATCGTAATAAGCTTGGTATTAAGGCTAGGTAAATTGTTATATGTCACTTCAACGTTAAGGCCATAATTAACATAGCGCTGAGCATAAGTTTCGCTGCTATCAAGCATCAGACTGTTGATATTAAGTCCGTTGTAATCGTCGACATCGTTATAATTATTACGGCTTTCTTCGGCGCCATTAACCTTATCAGGTCCCAAATTGCCTTTGGCTGTACAAGGCTTCCCCGCTGGCAAACCTAACGTAGGCTTTGCTGGTGCGCCGCATGCTGGCACCCCACCATTAGCATTGGTATTTTGATCAAAACGCTTACCCCAGATCTCATTTAAAATAGAATGGGCAAGTTCTGCTGTACGTACTCGATGCAAGGTATCAGCGGCTCTTTCCGCTTGAGGGAATAGCATAGTGCTAAGTAACACAAAGGCGATGCTTATCACCACCATGCCGACAACAAGCTCAACCAAGGTAAAGGCTTTTTGACTGTGCAATTTAAACCTTAAGAATCTATTGCCCATCATGAATATACCCCTCTGACTCTATAGCAAGCAATAGAGTTTCATCGGCAATCACGCTAATGCAATTACCATTGCAGCGCGCACCATTCACTATGGGTACGCCTTGGGCATTAAATTCAATATTGAAACTGCTCGCGCCATTGAGCAAAGCTAAGCTAGCACCACCTTGAAACGTCTGTGGCATATCGGTACGAATGAGAGCGCCTAAACAAGCATTGTTGTAAGCGCCTTGGTAGCGAGAGACTTGATAATTGGTATCGGTGACAGATAAACGGTAGCAGCGATCTTGATTATTCATCGCCATGATCTGCACCTTTCTAAGCTCACTAATAAACTCATCACGTAGGGTAAAAGCACTGTAGCTTGAAGAGGTCAGCAGCCGAGGAATCACCACCACAGCAAGGATGGCAATAAGGATTATCGTCGTCACAAGCTCGACTAGCGTAAAACCTGTGTGGCGCTGCGATCTATGCATTACTCGTCCTGATTGATATGTGCAGTTGTAAGTTGTATTGATTGCCGTTTATTTTTTGCTGCTAAAGCAAACTCACGATCTTTGACGCTAGAATCGAGAGTCTAGGACGCCGCGTTGCGACGGCTAGAGCGGGCTGCGCCCTGCTATAAAAGATGAAACCACAAGCTGGTGTCTAGTCTAGCTTTTCCGGCTTTTCCGGCTTTTCCGGCTTTTCCGGCTTTTCCGGCTTTTCACCATCTTAAACCTGATTTCCCAACAGTTTAATAATTATGGCAAATAAAGCCATCATTAACGCGTTAGATACAAAAAAGGCCTGCTAGGCAGGCCTTTTAAAATCATACTATTTAGCAGTCAGAGGCTGAAGGTAAAGCTAAGAAGCTTGGACCTACTGAAGTACTTGTAGCCTCTGTATAAGTCAACTTACATGCAGCCGGTGCACCTTTCTGCCAAATTTCAACAGACTTAGGTGTTCCTGCAGTATCTTTAATAATCCAATCTGCTGTACCAGAAGTCGCTGTAGGTTTGCCATCAGCACCTGCATCAAACACTACATCTAATGCTTTTTGCAATTCAGTTTGTGTCGCCTGCATATAGCCGTATTGAGTTACAGCCGTTACACCAGGAGCAATGATAACTGCAGGAGGCGGAGTCGCGTCAAAAGCGTCTCTCTCCTCACCAGCAATCGCAGCTTTAGAATATACAAGCGAATTTGAGCCTTGGATTGCCGCTTTCATACCCTGAAGCGCAGATGCACGCGCATCGCCTTGCAGGTTGATAAACTTAGGTGCTGCGGTTACTGCCAAGATACCTAGAATGATGATCACAACCACTAATTCGATTAGCGTAAAACCATTTTGCTTTTGCATTTTCATTTTCTCTTCAACAGGTCCGATTAACAGCCGTTATCTGTAATTACATAAGTTGGAACAGTGCTCGCATCTTTTGCTTGAGTATAAACAAGGTTACAAGCTTTTGCTGGCGGTCCAGTTACAGGGTCTGGAGCACCAGCCTGCGTAATTGTGGCCGTAGCTACGCCACCTACATCAGCAAAAGTCACAATCCAATCAGTATCTGCAGTACCAAAATCAGCATCAACAGCATTATTTAGCTCTGCTAAAGTTGCTTGCAGGTAACCAAAGTTAGTTTGCGCTGGGTCTTCAGCTCCAATTTCTACACCTTCATCAGTAGCCCAAGATGAACCCGCTTTCTTCTCATCACCAGCTAAAGCAGCTTTAGCGAACACTAGGCCGTTAGCGCCTTGAATGGCACCTTTAACACCTTGCAGTGCTGATGCACGCGCGTCACTTTGTAGATTGATAAACTTAGGCGCAGCTGTAACAGCCAAGATACCTAGAATGATAATCACAACCACTAATTCAATTAGGGTAAAACCATTTTGCTTTTGCATTTTCAGTTACTCTTAAATAGATCCGATTAACAGCCAGTGTCTACAATTACATAAGTAGGCGTAGTTGTTGCTGTAGCCTCTGTATATGTTACTTGGCAAGTATTACTGTCATTTGGGGCGTCAACTTGATTGATAACCATAGTTCCTGGAGTACTCGCTGTACCTGCAGTCACGGTGTAAATCCAATCAGCATTGCCTGTTTGTGTAGCAGCTTTGGCTTCAAATGAAGCATCAATAGCAGTATTGAAATCAGTACCTGTTGCTAATAAGTAACCGTAAAGAGTCTTCACATTAATAGGAGCTGCAACCGTTCCGATATTTACATCAGTTCCGGTAATAACACTCGCTCGTTCTTCACCAGCTAAAGCAGCTTTAGCGAACACTAGGCCATTAGCGCCTTGAATGGCACCTTTAACACCTTGCAGTGCTGATGCGCGTGCGTCGCTTTGTAGGTTGATAAACTTAGGCGCTGCTGTAACAGCCAAAATACCAAGAATGATGATCACAACCACTAATTCGATTAGGGTAAAACCATTTTGCTTTTGCATATAAAATTCCTCGATCACGTAACAAATACAACTAACGAATCTACTCGTTAAGTTGTAAAAAATTTAGTCAATAAAACTCGCTACTTGGCCTGAACCTGGGTTGTAAGTCACCCCTTTACCTGCCAAATTGTTCAAATCAGACAAATCCCCAGACGGTATTCCCGTTTGTGGATTTAACACGAGTGATGAGGCTAGGTAATACAAACAAACATCAAGATCGCTAACAAGCACGCCATCTATGGTATTTGAGCTACCACCCGCTCCTTTTGCCACGCTCACTACATATCTTGCTTTACGCGCATCTTCTCCTGAAACTACGCTTCTTGGTGAATTTTGTAAAACAAGATCAAACACTTGTTGGCAAGAATTTTGGTCCATGCCTTTTGCATCTGTGTTAGTTGCACCCGTTGGATAACCAAAACGAGTATCGAGTGATACCGTTGTACCATCTAGCAACACGGTATTATTACGACGACCATCGACTTCCCACTGTGAGCGAACAAAGCTCACAGCGGTGCTTAAGCCACCTGCTACGCCGTCGACACTGGCATCTTCAGCATCATCAGTTACGTTTAAAAAACGGGGGATAGCCGTCGCAGCCAACAAACCTAAGATCACTATGACTATGACTAATTCGATAAGGGAGAACCCCTTTTGATACTGTTGTTTCATTTTACCCCCAGTGTTGTATGCGACTATTCTAGCAGTTTGTTAAAATTAGAAAACAGATAATTTCGCTCTTTAGTCGGCCCTAGTCAAAAAAATGACCCGTCCAGAGCTAGTTTGATAGCTAATACTATCGCCAGACTCGCCAATATATCGGCATACTCCTGTATCTAAGTTGAACTCAGTATCAATTTGTTGCACATAACCTTGACCCAACAATTCGGACAATAACTGCTGACAACCAGCAACACTTGTCTCATTCAAAATGGGCCAACCACCAGCAGCCATACGCACTTGCCCCGTGGATGAAACACGATCTTCACTATCTGAGTACCAATCCAACAATAAAACGTCTGGCTTACTACGCATCAGCCATTGTGAGCGCGCCACCGCCATAACATTAAGCAGTCGTGTATGCTCTACCCGAATACTTGGCTGACTAAGCTGCTTAATGCCGCCAAAGTAATGAAAGCCTAAGAAAAATAAAATAATGAGCAAAATAATCAAGGCAATCACTTTGCCATAGATAGTGATCAGCTCTGCTTCTGCTTTTTGTTGGCTAAGCACGTTAACCAGCCCATGCGTTCATTGACAATGACTTCACTAGCGCCCACCTTTAACGACATTGAGCATGTCCCACATAGGTAGGTAAATACCCAGTGCTAGCACCAATACAATACAGGCAACAAAGCCAATCAGAATGGGTTCTAACTTGGCGGTTAAGTTTTTAAGATCGTAGTCCACTTCACCTTCGTAAAAGTCAGCCGCATCATTTAACAACTGATCAATTTGACCGGTCTCTTCACCTACTGCCACCATCTGTAGTACAAGAGGCGTAAATAGCTGACTGTTATTCGATACTCTTAGCATCGACTCGCCTGACTCGATACCACGGCGCATACCCACAATACTGTCGTGCATATAGGCATTATCTACGGCGTCAGCAACAAGACTCAATGCTTGCGTCATTGGCACGCCTGCACTCAACATCATTGAAAAGCTGCGGCAATAGCGCGATAGCGTTGAACGTTCGATAATACTGCCAACTATGGGGATATTTAACTTCCATCTATCCCACTGCTTCTCGCCTTTTTCAGAGTTATGCCAATAACGAATGCCCACGAAACTCGCAACAATAACCAGGATCATCGCAGGCCAGTAATTAACGAAAATATTTGATGTATTAATTAACAGTTTAGTCGCCCATGGCAGATCGGCACCAAAACGCGAGAACATTTCTGCAAACTTGGGGATCACCATGATGTTTAAGATAACCATGGCTATCGCGATCGCTATTAAGACAAATATCGGGTAACGCATCGCCGCTTTAATCCGTCTGCGGGTTTCCTGCTCGCGTTCGATATAACCCGACAACTGAATAAAGGCGTCTTCAAGCTTACCGGTGTTTTCACCCACATGAACCATAGAGACAAACAGTGCATCGAATACATCGGGATGCTGATTCATCGCTGATGATAGAGGGCGACCTGAGGTCAACTGTGCTGAAATATCATCGAGCGCCTCTTTCATGCGCACTGAATGCGTCGTTTCCGAAAGCCCTGCGATCGCTCTTAAGATCGGGATCCCTGAACGAGTCAAGGAGTACATCTGCCGAGTAAATATCTGCAGTTCTTCTAAGGCGACCTTACCTTTAAATAAAGACTTTAAGTCAAACTCTTTAGCTTCTTTCGCTAATACTAGCTCCAAGGGGATCACGCCACGAGACATCAGTTGATCGGCAGCCGCACTCTCTGAGCTAGCATCAACTTGCCCTTTTATCTGCTCACCTTGAGCGCTTCGACCGCGGTACTGATATGTAGGCATGTTTAAGCCTCACCCAAATCTAATGAATTATCGCTAACATCTTCAACCAACTTGGCGACCTCTTCTATGGTCGTCATGCCCTGTGCTAAATATTTTAGGGCCGACTTTGCAAGCGGAGTAAAGTTTGGACTCTGGTAAGCTGCGTGAGTAAAGTCTTGTGGGTTACCACTACGCATCGCCTCAATCATAGGCTCATCAAGCTCTAAGATCTCAAACACACCAATACGGCCGCGATAACCACTGCCATTACAGCTTTGACAACCCGTACCTATTTTAAATGTGGCTTGTGAGTAATCGAGCTGACTCACGCTAGATAGCCAGGCCTTATCTTGGGCGCTGAGATGGTAGTCGATGGCGCAGTTTTGGCACACACGGCGCACTAATCGCTGAGCAATGATGACTCTTAGCGCGCTCGCCACTAAGTAGCTTGCAGCCCCCATATCGAGCAAACGCAGTGCACTGGTTACCGCATCGTTAGTATGCAGAGTCGACAGTACAAAGTGACCGGTTAATGCACCACGTAGACCAATTTCTACCGTTTCTTGGTCACGCATCTCACCGACCATAATGATGTCGGGATCTTGTCGTAACGTGGTTCTAAGTACATTAGAAAAATCGAGGCCAATTTTATGATTAACTTGAACCTGATTAATACGAGGTAACTGATATTCTACTGGATCTTCGACCGTAATGATCTTGCGATCTGCGGTGTTAAGCTCGCTCAACACGCCGTAAAGAGTGGTAGTTTTACCGCTACCAGTAGGCCCGGTAACCAGTAACATTCCGTGAGGACGCTTGATTTGACGACGGATCCTCGCCAGCATTTCTGGCGGCATACCCGTTTCGTTTAGTGTCAGTAGACCTGCAGATTGATCCAGCAAACGCATCACCACAGACTCACCGTGGTAGATCGGCATTGTCGACATACGTACGTCAATCTTATGCCCTTTAATTTCCATGTGAAAACGGCCATCTTGAGGCAATCGCTTCTCGGAAATATCTAAGCCTGCCATCAACTTTAAACGCAATACTAATGCCGCTGCGATGCTGACTTCAGGCAAAATATTCTCATGTAACTGACCGTCGATACGCTGACGAATGCGTAACGTTTTTTCACCTGGCTCAATATGAATATCTGATGCTCGCATCTGCACTGCATCTTCAAAGATGGACTGTAGCAGTTTAACAACCGTGGTTTCGTTGTCGCTATCACCCTCGGTCAAACTGCCCAGATCAAATAGATCATCAGCGGCGTATTCTTCTTCCAGCCTACCCGCTATTTGCGCAATTTCATCGGTACGTCGATAGAGATTATCAAACGCATCCAATAGCTGCTCTTCAGTCACAACCGCAATTGAAATACTCTTAGGCGCTAGCAACAGTTCTAAGTTATCCATGGCCTGTAGATCGGCAGGATCGCTCATAGCGATTAGCACGCTGTCACCCTTATCTTCGACAACTAAGGCGCGATATCGACGAGCCTGCACCTCAGGCAGTAAGCTAACCACTTCGGTAGCGATGGCACGCTTACTAATATCGAGGAAGGGAATGTTGAGCTGATGCGACAAAAACTGCAGTAGTTGCTGCTCAGTGATCGATGACAAGTCAATTAGCGTGCGCCCAAGTTTCTTTCCCGTATTTCGCTGTTCGCTTAATGCTTGCTGTAATTGCGCTTCTGAAATGATGTGCTCTTGAACAAGCAGATCACCTAATCGCATCTTTAACTTAGGTTTCACTAGTACGCTCCTAACTGCAGCAATCGATTATCTACATAAACTTTAGCCTGCGCTGATAGATTGCCTTGCGACAAGGCTTGGTTGTAAGCCAACTTTGCCTCGGTATATTGTTGCTGGGCATCTAACGCATAACCTAACCCCATCCACCAGCGCCCTTGATTAGGTTCACTCTTGGCTAGCTGCCTAAAACTTTGCTCGGCAACGGGATAATCCTTCTGCTTTTGAGCTAAATCACTTTGCTGATGCCACTTTTTTATCGCTAAATCACTGGTGTTTGGGATCAGCGCTAAGCTTTTAAGTGCTTGCTCATTTTGCCCCCCCGCCTGCAGGACCCGCGCTAATAACAATGAAAACTCGTATTCTTGTGGGAATAACAGCTGACCTTGCTCTAATAGCTTCGCCGCTTGGGCTAATTTATTTTGGCCATAATATAAGGCTGCCGCCTGTCTTCTAGCCTGGTGCAACGCAGGGTTATACATCAGCGCTGCTTCGTAATAAGTTAAGGCATCCAGGTGCTGACCTTGCTGCTGTGCGTCGGTTGCCAACATCATCTGCTTTTTGGCAAGCTGCTCGGCAGACAGCTTCACCTCTTTGACTGCCATATTGCCGCCGCTATACAATTCGCTCGAACGTTTGCTGGCTGGTGCGATATTCATCTGTGAGGGCGACGCTGCAAGCTCATTGGCACTATCTGTTTGCTTAAACTTAACCTTAGCTTCATCCTTAACCTTAGGTTCGCGCTTCGCAACTACCTGTGCTGGTGTTTCGATTGGCTGTGCCGCCTTGGACTCAAAATCTTCTGCTATAGGACTCGCTATGGTTGAGGTTTCTACTGTTGATGCTATCTGAGCCGGTTCTATTAATTTAGACCCAGCTTTAACTTCAGCTTTAACTTCAGGTTTAGTCTCAAGCTTAATTTCAAGCTGCTCTGCAGTTATCGTTTTAGCAACCTCGGCCTTACCCTCTGCTGTTTTCACAGCCTCAGTATTTGTTGCTAATGGCTGAATATCGGCTTGATTAGCATTCAGTCCTAACCCTGGATCTGACGGCAACGACCCCGTCGCTAAAAAGACCACTAAGCCACCGATAAATAGAGACAATATACTTGTTAGCACCAAAGCTCGCTTCGGTGTTGAATTCACTTTGTGTGCGATGGGCGACGTAGCCATACTTTCGAGGCCGTGAGGCTGTTGGCGCTTATCTAAATCTTTGAGCATTTTGTTGATTACGCTCATATTACGCCTCCTTTAAACCAATAAAATAAACTGACTGAAATGCCTGTTATCACAGCTAGAGCTATAGTCCATTTAACCGCTAAACCTTGATTGTTTGTAGCATCACTTGTATCTGCGATGGCGGCATCGACATGATGTCGCTCAATTTTGGCTCTACCTTCCCCGAAAGCTACCAATAACGCTTTATGGGACAACACATTAATCAAGCGTGGGATCCCTCTGGCCGCCTTTGCAATACGCTTCGCATAGAGCTCACTGAATAGATATCCATTTTCACTGCCCGCGACACTCAACCGGTGTTGAATATAGGCAGCAGATTCATCAAGCGTTAATGGACGTAAGCAATAGCTAAAAGTGATCCTTTGCCTTAGCTGCCTAAATTTGTTTTGCGCCAAACGTTCATCGAGCTCTGGTTGGGCAAATAACACCACCTGCAGTAACTTACGGCTTTCGGTTTCTAAGTTAGTAAATAAGCGTAGCGCTTCAAGACTTTCATCTGGTAAAGCCTGCGCTTCATCGAGCACTAAAATAATCGAGTGGCCGTGTGCGCTTAGTGCCATAAGTTGTTGCTGAATTAGGCCTGTTAACTGTTGCTGATCTATTTGGCTTGAATGCTTTAGACCAAGCTCCATCGCCACAGCCCAGCGTAATTCATCAGGCGTTAAGTAAGGATTAGGCAGATACGCACAATGAAAACGTTCAGGTAGATCGTTCATCAGCTTACGGCATATGAGTGTCTTACCCGTTCCGACCTCACCAGTAACTTTTATAAAGCCCTCACCAGTCTGTAACGCTGTTTGCAGCACTTGTAAGGCTTCTACGTGCGGGGCAAGGCCAAAGAAGAATCCCGTATTCGGTGTAAGTGAAAACGGGACTTCTGTTAAGCCAAAATGCTGCAGATACAAGCTTATTGCTCCTCAGGATACCAACGATCAAGCAGCTCTTGAGAACGCTTCAATTCGTTTTCCCATGTGTTAGCACCGACAACAATGGGTTTAAGCAAAATAACTAACTCGGTCTTAACGGTGGAGTTTGCACGGTTAGTAAAGGCTTCACCTAGATATGGAATGTCACCAAGTAATGGAACTTTAGAGACAATCTCTTTGTTCTCACTCTTCATCAAACCACCAATCACCACCACATCACCACTAGCAGCCTTAATCACAGTGTCTGATTCGCGGATCTCACTCTGTGCAAGAGGCAGCTCTAATGTGCTACCGGAGATCTTAATAATTTTGGTTTGCTCTTTAATGTCTATCACTGAAGGATGGATATGCAGCAATACATTACCTTGCTCATCAATTTGCGGCGTAACGTCAAGCGCGATACCAGAGAAGAATGGTGTTAATTCAACATCTGGAGTAGTGATTGGGGTATTACTTGCAACAGTTGTTGAAGATACGTTAGTTACAAAGTACTCATCAGTACCGACCTTAATAACCGCTTTTTGGTTATTCGACGCGGTCACTCGTGGGCTTGATAATACATCCACGTCACCTTGGGTATCGAGCAAGCTAATCATGGTGCTAAAGTCAGAGCCATCTAGCTTAATAGATGTCACTCCGCCTAGTACGCTAGAAATTTGATCGCTAAGACCAGTAGTCGGGCTCGTGCCAAAGGTAATATCTGTACTACCAGCATGGCCTAGCACACTCTCCCAATGGATCCCCTGTTGATAGCCATCAGATAGCGTCACCTCAAGCACTTTGGCTTCCAAGATGACTTGACGTTGCAAATGGCTTTCTGCGGTTTTGATAAAGTTACGTACCTGACGGATCTCATTTGGATACGCTCTGATAGTCACTAATCCCGCCTGTGGTGTCACCACCACTTGACGTCCACCACCAGAGTTACCAATAATCGATACTAAGGTCTCTTTTAACTCACCCCAAAAATCTGATTTAGTCTCAGAGCGGATAAAGGTGCCATTGGTTTGATCGCTTGAACCGCTATTTGAACCTGAGTCACTGCTTGACGAGTTATTGAAATTACTATTACTGCTGCCGTTACTATTACTGTTGCCATTAGAATTTGAATCATTATCTGAAATACGACCCGAACTCACCGACGTTAACGATAAGCCTTGGCGTTCCATATACAGATAATTTAATGAAAAGGTTTCGGTTCGCATGCCAGCAGGGAAAATACGCAATATGCGCCCTTCTCGGCTCACTTCATAGCCATAGATATCTTCAACGACTTGTAGCGCTTCTTGCAACGTCACGCTTTTTAAAGACAATGAAATTTTGCCTGTCACATCAGGGTGTACAGCAACGCTTAACGGCGTACCTTGAGCAAGACTTGGAAAAAAGACTTTAGCATCGACATTGTTAGCTGAAACATCAAAACGTCGCTCAGTCGGCCTTGCTGGTGCAAAACCTTGCAACAAGTTATCTGATGACAGCTCACGCTGAACATCATCAGGCATCACTGCAGGCGGAGGCGTAGTATTTGCCGCTTTATCATCGACTATAGCCTCAGCCAATGCCTCTTTAGACGCTACCGGATTAGGTCTGTCAACTGTTTGGCAAGCCACTAGCAATAATGACAGCAAAGGGGTGATATAGATTATTGAGCGCATTTTAATTATTGTCCCTTAAGATCTGTTACAGCTGGAAACAAAGTCAACTTACGACCGTCAGCTAATGACACCGTGTCTTTACCAATTTTCACGATTTTGACACCTTTTACACTTCCACCTAATGTGAAAATTTGATTATTTATCACAGCGTAAGCAGAGCTACCTTTCAGCACGATACTATTGAGCACTAAGTTGGTGTTTGATGAGGCTTTCACCGAGGTTGTTTTACCCGATAAATGACCTGGTTTTGTAGGATCACGCAGCGCTGCAGCATTAAGGTTAAAACCTAAAGTACTGCACAGAAACCCAATCAATAGCGCACTAATCTTTTTTGGCAACACTGATAAAGTCCTTATTAATACTCAAGGTATAAAGTTCTAATGAAACAGAGGCCTTTGGATAGGTATCGACTTGATAGTCCATACTGCGCCAGTACAGTTTGTTAGGCATATTTTCAACCGCTTCCACAAACCGCATTACCGCAAAGTAGTCACCAACAAATTCAAGATGTATACCGTGGCTGTATAAGTTAACTTTTTTATCGTCCCCCACCTCTAATAAAGGAGTTGGCGCAATTGAAGTAAAAGATTTCAGCTCAATGCCTTTTATTTTAGACAGCAAGCCTGCCAATAAGGTTGGCATATGATCCGCAGGCACCATATCGACCATCTGATAAGAAAGCTGCTTATCAATTGACTTATTTTGTTGGTTAATATTGTTTAAACGCTGACGATATTCTTCATCTGGATCTTTGCGAAGACTCTCTTCATAGAGCTCTATTTGCTGCTCAGAAATTCTGTTTTCGCTTGCAATCGCTCGGATCTGCTCATTGAGTTGACTGTGCTGTTTCAACGTCGACTCGAGTGGGATATAAAACAATAAACCCGTAATAATCAGCCCCGCAGCAGCGATTAATACTCGCTCTCGCTGACTTAAGGCGTCAAATTTTTCTGTTAATTTAACCCACTGCTGCTTCATTTAATCAACTCCTTACCTGTAGGAGTGGCATCACTTGTTAGCTTAAAGGCAAGCGGCTGATTTTCACCTAGATTCATGGTCATTGTCGCAAAGGCATGACCTTTGAGTGTCGTGGTGGTTTTTAAGCGTTCAATCCATAAGGGAACGCTTTCAGGGCTAGAGGTAAAACCTTCGAAAATATAGCTTTTTTCATTAACCTGAATGCGGTTCAGCCAAATACTCGAGTCTGCAACGCGAGCAAGATCGGTCATTAATGGTGAGTAGCCATAGCTAGTTAATACTTCTTGCTGGCTGAGCTTACCAAACAGTTTCTGTTTCAATTCCAGCTGCTGCGCTTTTAAATTCACCTCTGCAACCAAGGCTTCACTTGGTCCTCGCTTTGCTAAAGCAGCCTCGAGGTCTTTTTTATCTGAATCAAGCCGTTGCTTATCTTGCATCAACTGCGCTTTGTCAGACTCAAGGCTAGAATTTAACGCAAATACAGCCGCGCTGGATAATAAGAGTACCACGACAACCGCTAGCATCGCTCGGCTTAACCGTGAAAAGGATAAACGCAATTCAGGCGGAAATAGGGTTTCAGAATAGAGGTTTACTCTTAGTTTCATAACTGCTGACCTCGCATCGTTTCAGCTAAAGCCAACTCAGCAAACGTTGCGTCAACAGAAGCGCCTTTATGAGGAGTCACACTTTGGTTAAAGTTACTACTGATCAAGCTTGCAAGGTGTTCACACTGCCCATCCATGACTAACTCTATCGAGGATACAGGCGCCTCACGTAGCTGACTCTCAAAATAATCCATCGAGCGCTGGATCTCTAAACTTAAATTGTCAGCAACGCCATAAGCTAAATCTTCAGCCGAAATCTTATCGATTTGTAAAAAGCCCCTTACCCGTCGTTGCATAAAGACTTCGCCTGCCCTGACAACCGTCAATAATAACTCTTGCCCTTCACGGTGACTTAATACTAACCGAGCTTGGTTATCATCAAATAAATTACTCATCGCCATCTCTTCAATCGAGACACCACTGATGAGCAAGCCTGCATTTTTGGCGGCTAATAACAACGAGCTGAGTAGGGATTTCTCTGTAACAACCACATTAACTTTATTGGTGGTTTGTTTTGATGATTCAAAGTAATCCAAGTGAATATCTGTGACAGGTTGGGCAGCAAGATCTTTTACAGACCAAAGCAGTGCTGCATTGAGCTCTTCTACTGGTACATTTGGCTTATCCACCAAAAATAGTTGATAAAAGTCTGCAGCCAGTACAATTTGAATTTTCGCAACACCAAACTCACTCACCAATTGAGAGAAAGCTTGCTGCCAGTCGTGATGACTAAAAGAGAAAGTCATTGCTTTTGCATCTGTCTGAGCTGTCGATGCTTGAAACACGGATATTTTATCGGCGCAAACATAAACACCTAACGCTAATGTAGGTGCAGGTTTACGCCAAAACTGGATTTTATCTAACAGGCTTTCTTCCATTAATCCATGCCTTAAAAAAATGACCCTAAATCGAATCTAAATAAGTGAGTAAAACGATGTTGAGTAAATAAATGTGTATATTAAATACTGTGAGTTCTTATCTCGATAGCGCAAGACTCTTATTATGCCATTAGTGTAGCGAGTTATCCCTGATTATTATAGATAAAACCCTAAATTAAGAATATCTAGTAACAATCACCTCAAAATACGAAACAAACTATACCTCTTCGATCGGCTCACTGAAAAAGCTCCCCTGTCCAGCACTCACGCCTAAAATTTGTAATGTTTGCCACTCTTCAAACACTTCAACCCCCTCTGCGCACACCTGTACATCGGTGCGAAATAAACCTGCAATTAAGCTTCTAACAAATAGCTGATTTTCTGCTCGTAGATGTATTTGATTAACGATAGAGCGATGAAGCTTAATTAACGATATAGGGTAATGGTGAATATACTCAGTACTCACAACTTGTTGACCCACACGATCGACACAGATGCTCGCCCCCATTTTATTGATCATATCTAAAGGTGCTATAAGCTGCTTCTGATGCTTAACTAAAATCGCTTCATTCACCTCAAAAATAAGCCTTGGAGCTAAATGTCGGTACTCAAGCAGTGTCGTCTTCAACCAGCGTACGAAGGCGCGGCTGGTTAAGGTATCCAAGCTCAAATTAATACTAAATTTTAAGCTGTTATCCTTGTGTTTAGGCAATATATCAAACATCACCATCTCGATGACCTGACGTTCAATTTGTGGTGTCAGACCGCACTTTATTGCCATAGGTAAAAATAGCGTTGCCCTGACTAAGTTACCCTGCGTATCTCGTAGGCGGCAGGTTACTTCTTGATGATGAGCCAGCGAGTCACTGTCTACGACAGGCTGCGAAAAAAGAAATACTCTTTTGCTCACCAATACATTCTCAAGAAAACTTCGCCAACGTACAGAGCCTTTTGACAAGTCACCGTCAACCGAGCCCTTGTCGTACATAAACCAACTACTCCCGCCCTGGAATTGAGCGGAGCGCAGCGCGAGTTCAGCCTCTTCCATTAACGCATCCTTATCATCACCGACTTTAAAGTAAGCGCCACCTAAATGTATAAAGTCGTCTGGAAGTGGGATAAATGTATTGAGTTGATTAAGGCTCAAACGCAGTAACTTAGCGGCGAGCTGATCGGCCTCAGCTTGAGATATTTGTGGCACGACGACAGCAAATTGATTGTATGAACGTCTTGAGAAAATGCTATTCGCTTTATCCGCTAAGATTTGGTTTACGGTATTAATTAACTGTAACAGCAGCTCGTCGACCTCGTGATCAGCTAACTCTTTACCGAGTAAGTCTAAATCCTCCATCTCAAACAGATACAAAACACCTGGCGTCATCATACCTGAGTGATTACTTAACGCATCCAAGCGGTTTTTCAAAAACAAACTATTACCTATGCCTGTTTCTGCATCTAAAAATGTATTAGAACGAATAAACTGATCAAATCGAGCACGCTCTTTATGAGCATCATCAAGCTCTAACAGCAGGTGCGTTAACGCTCGATTGATTAACCTCGGCTTACCATGCCCCTTTTCGGCCAACGCTTTATCATACTGCCCCGACAGAATAAGACTTGAGCGTTGCGCTAAATGCTCAATCCCTTCAAGGTGCAGTGAGAACCAGCGAAACCCAAAACGTACAAATAGGAATACAGCAAGGCAGCCGATGACAATAATCAGTAATTCATACCAGCCAATATCAGCGCGACTAAATGGTTGAGGTAAAGTAAGCTTCATCGACAACTTGCCACCAGCGAGTTGACTGTGATAGTTCACCCCGCCTCGTTGAGGAGTCGGTGAATGATACTCAAAAATAACGTCTTTGCCTGTCGATAATGTAAAGGCCTGCGCACGATACGCATTAAGTAAAGGCGGTAACCACGCATTAATCTGCCCACTATTTTGCTGCGCTACCTGGTGTTCAACCTGTTGTTCAAGTAAGTTTTCTAGTTCGGTAACCTTTTGCTGCTGAAAGGTATAGGTCAGTTGAATAAAGCTAACCATAGCGGTCAAAAAACAGATGAACGCGACACCTGCCAGTGACATAAGCCAAAAGCTAGTCAGTTTTTTTGTAAGAATTCGAGTCAGTTTCATCTGTCCGCTTCCTGCTGGATCTTATTGTTGCATCTAAACCTGCATCCTCAAGGCGATGGAGAATGACGTAAGCCAACCTTACCTTGCTAGCCTTCAGTTATACAGTAATCGAAAAACTCTCGGCAACAAAAAAGGAGCCATTAGGCTCCTTTTCTCGACAAATAGAGTGCTTATGACTCCATATAGCCTGCAGGTAATTCTTTAATCACTGCAACACCAGATTCAATTGCTGCAATCGCAACCGCTTTGGCCACATTAGGCAAAAGGCGCGCATCAACTGGTTTAGGGATCACGTATTCTGGACCAAACTCTAGTGAGTCAATATTTGGATAGGCTGCAAGTACTGAAGCCGGTACCGGCTCTTTTGCCAAAGCAGCGATTGCGTGTACAGCGGCAATCTTCATCTCATCATTGATTCTTGAAGCACGCACATCTAGCGCACCACGGAAAATGAATGGGAAGCAAAGTACGTTGTTAACTTGGTTAGGGTAGTCGCTACGGCCCGTCCCCATGATTAAGTCTTTACGAACATCATGAGCAATTTCGGGTTTGATTTCTGGATCTGGATTAGAACAAGCAAAAATCACTGGCTTATCTGCCATTAAGGCAACATCTTCAGCAGCTAAAACATCTGGACCAGAAAGACCTAAAAATACATCAGCACCTTTAATCACATCTTGCAGCGTGCGCTTATCAGTGTTGTTAGCAAATAGCGCCTTATACTCATTAATGTCGTCACGACGAGTATGGATAACGCCTTTTCTGTCTAGCATGTATACGTTTTCACGCTGAGCACCACAGTTAACAATCATGGTCATACAAGCGATCGCAGCTGCGCCAGCGCCCATACAGACAAACACTGCGTCTTCGATAGACTTGCCTTGAATCTCAAGTGCATTAAGCATACCTGCAGCAGTTACAATTGCAGTACCGTGCTGATCATCATGAAATACAGGTACATTACAGCGCTCAATCAATGCCTTTTCAATTTCAAAACATTCTGGCGCCTTGATATCTTCAAGGTTAATACCGCCAAATGTGTCGGCAATCGCTTCAACTGTGTTAATGAACTCTTCAGATGTTCTGTGCTTTACTTCGATATCTGTAGCATCAATATTAGCAAAGTGTTTGAAAAGCAAAGCCTTGCCTTCCATTACAGGCTTAGATGCCAACGGGCCTAAGTTACCTAAACCTAAAATTGCCGTACCGTTAGAGATAACAGCAACTGTGTTGCCTTTACCTGTATAACGGTAAGCATTGTCTGGATTAGCCGCAATTTCACGTACAGGCTCTGCCACACCCGGGCTATAAGCCAGAGCGAGATCCATACTGGTTTCTGCGGGTTTAGTTAGGCAAACAGCTGTTTTGCCTGGAACGGGGAATTCATGATAATCGAGGGCTTGTTGACGAAGATCTGCCATTTTTCTAATCCTGAGTGCGACTAATAATATCCTGAGCGAGAGGTCGGCAACTAAAGTTTCAAATTGAGCAAAAAACAGTTAGTTGATAGCCGCTAAGATACTTGAATCTCAGGTCATTTCAAACAAGTTCTTCTCATTTTTTAACTTTATCGCTATATATTATTCCTAAGGGGCATTTTCCATGGTTATCTGAGATGGATGTGTCGCATTTAGGCGATATTTGCCGTAAGAAAAGTACAACTTACCTCTTACTATTACGCGGCTTTCAAGCAAATTCAACGTCAAAATGTTGCTAAACTTACCAATATCTTGCTGAGTCATCATCAAAACCAAGTTATTGTCGATATTAAGCTCGAAATTTTGACCTTTTCTTTCATAACCCGTAACAACTCCTCTGACCTCTCTCCATTTATTACTGTCATTACGCGTTAGGTTGTAGGTGGTTAAAGGTTGATAGGCTTTATGACTCCATAAGCCCACTTTATTTGTACGTGCGCTTCGTTCTATTTTACTTAAACACTGCCAAAAATAGTCGTTTTGGTAGACTCGTGCCTTAGCAAAACCATTAGCTAGCATCATCTCTTGCAGATGCTCTAATTGCTCAGTGTAGACATAAGCCAGTGTTCGACCAAACGGATCTAAGCGCTTCTTATCGAAAGCAAGCAACAGCGACTGACCGGGTTTAACGACTTCAGAAAGGAATTTTTTTGCCGGTGTAGCGTAAGGCTGTGAAAGCTCTGGAAATTGAAAGTCAATTTCAGGGGAGTCGATACCGATGAGTCGCACTAAGCGGCCGTCGGTTAAAGTAATAGTATCGCCATCATTGACGTAATCTAACGTAACCGTTTCATTAAACTGCGTCGGTATGCATAGGCTCGCTTGCACAACGAAAACCGGTAAAGATAACAGCAGGACTGCCAGTATTCTAATTAGACTCATGCCACGGCCCTCCTTTTATCAATCCTTACTGTGTCTATAGTGACGACAACACATCAAGATGTAAAAGTACCACGAGCCCATAACCGATAGCTATTCAAACCATACTAATCAGTATAAAGATGTGATTTTTCAGCGAGTAAATATGCTTAGATAGCAAAAAGGCGCCAGAAGGCGCCTTTTTTAAATTCATTGCAGAAGTAATTACTTCTTGCCAAGTGCACCAAAGCGCTTGTTGAACTTGTCGATACGTCCGCCAGTATCCATAACTTTCTGGGTACCAGTGTAGAATGGGTGACATGCACCACATACGTCTAGGTGTAAATCTTTACCTACAGTAGAGTTAATCTTGATAACGTTACCACAAGTACAAGTTGCAGTGATTTCTGCATAATCAGGATGAATGCCTGGTTTCATTGGAATTACCTCAGTAAAAGGCCATGTCGCTCTTCCAACCCGAAGTCGGACACCACATGCAGTTAAAATAAAATTATTTAGGCGCCGAATACTACAGGATCTTATTTGTAGATTCAAGCGCCATTATGTGTGAATAATAAATAATCGCAAAAAGGCCTCAAAAGCCTATTCTATTGCACCCTAGCAAGCAGCCTTAAGCCATTATTCCATCGCATTAAATTGCCTCATAGCCACCTTAGCATCCGCATACTTTTCGAGCGTGACCATCGATGGACACTCTAGGGTCGCTTGCGACTTAAGGCCATTTATACTCTGGTTATTAAAAGCCTTAGGGTTACGCTCAAAAATGGCTAACATCGCCCCATAAGGGCTTATTCCCCAACGTTTAGCTTGTCGATTAGCGATACGCCATAAGGTTTCTTTACCATCAAACTCTATTTGGCAGTCATCTAAACGGCTGACTATCACATCAGCACCACTCACTTTTATGCCACTTGAGGCGACTTCGGTTTGCTTGACCTCTTTAACAGCGCTCGCCTGATAAGTGCTATCGCGCTTATCCCTGCCAGCTTCATTCACCTTGTCATTAAATAAACTCAAGACTTTGACTTGGTACCAGCGATTAACCCGGTACTCCTTTACAATCAATACCGCGTTTTTATCAACCACATCTTCCACCCCTGTCGCCTCGACCATAAAACGGGTCAGAGGCTTAGAGAGCAGTCGCTCTTCACCATTGGCTTGCCGAATTGAGAACTGTACTTTTTTCAGGTTGCTATGAGAGGTAACAATATTGAGCTTTAAGCTAGGGTGCTCACCGAGCTTAAACTGCCTCTCATTAATACTGACATGTGACACTTCTGCCTGAGCCGTTGCCAATGCTGTCATTGCCATCAGCGCGAATATAAATCTCTTCATCAAATGTACCTTAATCCAGTAAAACTTTTCTTGGCTATTTTTATTAATCATTATTCCAACCAATTGAATAAGCCTGCTTAATCAAGCTTAAGCTAATACCAATTAGTAACAGTAAAATCATCCCAATGCACCCTCTCAAAAGGCCAGCGAGTATGTTTGATCCGCAATAAAATCAATTGCCGCTAGCTCTGATGAAACTCGCTCGGTACACTTAAGGCTAACTTCCCTTCTAAATAGTAATACTATGCCTTTGTTTGTTGAGGTCGCCCTGCCCGTTCCAATGCGACAAAACTTTAGCTACCAAGTGCCTGAACATATCACCATTACGCCTCAAAAAGGCATGCGTGTTCAAGTTCCGTTTGGTCGCCAACAACTCATCGGCCTTATTACGGCAACCAGTGATAGCTGCTCACTTCCACCTAAGCAGATAAAACCGATTGTGGCCATTCTTGATACTGAGCCATTACTGCCAGATTCACTTTATAAATTAACTGCTTGGGCCGCAAGATATTACTTCTGCAGCCTAGGGCAAATGTTATCGCAGGCGATTCCTGTTGCGCTACGTAAAGGCGCAGAGGTCAAAGAATCTAGCGTCACATACTGGACGCTAACCGATGCAGGCAAAGAGGCTGATATCAATCAGCTCAATCGAGCCCCTGCACAGCGAAAGCTACTCCACAGCTTGCGTGAACGCGACATAGAACTCAGTGACATTACCAGCTTAGAGCTAAGCAAAGCCGCAATCAAAGCACTAGATGATAAAGGCTGGATTGAAAAGAAAAGCCGCATACTTGCGACAGACTTAAGCTGGCGCACCGAACTTGAAATGACAGAAGAGCCGCACAAGCTTAACCCAGAGCAAGCCATTGCTGTCGCCACCTTGACCCAGCAGTCAGGCTATCATTGCACCTTACTTGAAGGCGTTACCGGATCAGGTAAGACGGAAGTCTACTTAGCCATGCTTGAAACCGTATTAAAACAAGGCAAACAGGCACTGGTTTTAGTGCCCGAAATTGGTCTAACCCCACAAACCATCAATCGCTTTAGACGCCGATTTAACGTTAAAGTGGCCGTCATTCACTCAGGTCTTACCGACAATCAAAGGCTGGATGCGTGGCGACAAGCAAGATCTGGTGAGGCTGCGATTATTATCGGTACCCGCTCCGCGCTCTTTACCCCGATGCTTTATCCAGGCGTGATCATCTTAGATGAAGAGCACGACTCTAGCTTTAAGCAGCAAGAAGGTGTGGGGTATCACGCCCGCGACTTAGCCGTTATGCGCGGCCATCTTGAACAAGTCCCAGTGCTTTTAGGGACGGCCACGCCATCACTTGAAACACTACAAAATGCGCTCAGCGGCCGCTATCAACATCTGCATTTAGCAAAACGCGCCGGCGCTGCCGAAAAAGTGCGCCAGGGCATTATCGATATTCGCAATCAGCCGCTACGCTCAGGGATGTCTCACGCGCTATTGAATGAGATGCGCATTCATCTCGACGCTGGCAACCAGGTTATCTTATTTTTGAACCGTCGTGGCTTTGCTCCTGCACTTATCTGCCATGAGTGTGGCCATCTACATGAGTGTGACCGCTGCGATGCCTTCTTTACCGTGCATCAAGCCTTAGGCGAAATTCGTTGTCACCACTGTAGCAACCAATACGCCATTCCTAAACAGTGTCATAGCTGTGGCAGTACCATGCTTGCAGGCCAAGGCGTGGGCACAGAACAGCTTGCGTCATTTTTAGAAAAAGAGTTCCCCAATCATCCGGTGGTACGAATAGATAGAGATACCACTCGTAATAAGGGCTCACTCGAAGGGCACCTTAATGCGATCCACAAGGGTGAGTACAAAATCTTAGTTGGCACCCAAATGCTGGCGAAAGGCCATCACTTTCCTGATGTCACCTTAGTGGGCTTATTGGATGTAGATGGTGCGCTATTTAGCGCCGACTTTAGAGCGCCTGAGCGATTTGGCCAGCTCTATACTCAGGTATCCGGCCGCGCAGGGCGAGCCACTAAGCCCGGCACGGTATTGCTACAGACCCATCAGAGCGATAACGCCATGCTGCGAGAGTTGATGCACAAAGGTTATGGTGAGTTTGCTCGCAATCAGTTATTTGAGCGTACTCAAGCACTACTGCCACCCGCTTGGCATATGATCTTAATTCGTGCTGAAGCTCATCAGGCTATTGATGCTGACAACCTGTTAAGCCAAATTGGTGCCCTACTACCGCAAGATGAAGAGTGTGAAGTGATTGGCCCCATGCCTGCGCCGCTTGACAGAAAAGCGGGTAAGTATCGCCGCCAGCTTTTATTCCAGACAAAAAACCGTAACAGACTCCAGTTAGAATTCGAGCGTGCATTGCCACAAATCGAACAGCTGCCACTGGCTAAAAAATGTCGTTGGAGCATAGATAGAGACCCACAAGATCTGCTTTAAATCGACTTTATCGGCTTCAAAGCAGAAAAAGTTCGCTAGAGGATAGTAATTCACCACCACTAGCGGCTAAAATAGTCGGTTACCCCTAATTATTTTTCTTTATGTAAGTGTCGATTAAACGCCAATGAAATCACATACTCAATCTTTACTCGCTGAATCTTTAAATGCTCTTAAACAACAAGGGATTGTTCCTGCTGACTTTGAAGCTCGTATTCAAGTTGACCGAACGAAAGATAAAAGCCACGGTGATTTTGCAACTAACTTGGCAATGATGCTAACTAAAGCTGCGGGCAAAAACCCACGTGAAATCGCTCAGCTATTAATTGATAACTTGCCGACATCAAGCCATGTCGAAAAAGTTGAAATTGCAGGTCCTGGATTTATCAACTTCTTTATCGATGATAACGCCCTTGCTAACCAGCTAATGGCAGCACTCAACAGCGATCACTTTGGTCTTGAGTTACCAACACCACAAACGGTTGTTGTCGATTACTCTTCACCTAACCTTGCTAAAGAGATGCACGTAGGTCACCTGCGCTCAACCATTATTGGTGACAGTGTAGTGCGCGCCCTAGAATTTATGGGTCACAAGGTTATACGTCAAAACCACGTTGGTGACTGGGGCACTCAGTTCGGTATGTTACTTGCCTATATGGAAGAGCTGCGTGCAGCCAACGGCGAGCAAGCCAAGATGGAGTTGTCTGATCTAGAGACATTCTACCGCGCTGCTAAAGTGCGTTTTGATGAATCAGAAGAGTTTGCCATTCGCGCTCGTAAGTTAGTGGTTGCACTTCAATCAGGCGACGAGTACTGCAACAAGCTATGGCGCGAATTTAACGATATTTCGCTAAGCCATTGTCATGAACTATACGAGCGTTTAGGTGTGAGCCTAACCCGTGCAGACGTTCGTGGCGAAAGCGCTTATAACAATGACTTAGCACAAGTCGTTGCCGACTTAGACGCTCAGGGTTTACTGTCAGAAAGTAACGGTGCAAAAGTCGTATTCCAGGACGAATTTAAAAACAAAGAAGGCGAGCCTCTACCGGTTATTATTCAAAAAGCCGATGGCGGTTACCTCTATGCCACCAGCGATTTAGCAGCTATGCGCTACCGCTCTAACGTCCTTAAGGCTGACAGAGCGCTTTACTTTGTGGATTTACGCCAAGCGCTTCACTTCCAACAAGTATTTAAGCTAGCTAAAACAGCTAAGTTTGTTCGTGAAGACATGAGCTTTGAGCACATGGGCTTTGGTACCATGAACGGCGAAGATGGTCGTCCATTCAAAACCCGTTCTGGCGGCGTTGTTAAGTTAATCGATCTGTTAAATGAAGCCGATACGCGCGCATTAGAATTGGTTCGTAGCAAGAACCCTGATATGGATGAAGCTGAACTAGTTGAAATTGCTCGCGTTGTGGGTATCGCATCAGTTAAGTATGCCGATCTTTCAAAGAACCGCGCGAGTGACTATATCTTCAGCTTCGAGCAGATGCTGAGCTTTGAAGGCAACACCGCGCCTTACCTACTCTACGCATACACACGTGTAGCGGGTATTTTCAAGCGCGCTCAAGACGTTGACTTAAGCGATGCAACAATTACTCTAGAGCACGAAAAAGAGAAAGACTTAGGGACTAAGCTGGCTCAATTTGGTGAAGTAATGGCGCGTATGGTCAACAAAGGGCAGCCCCATGCACTTTGTGGCTACCTATTTGAGCTGGCTGGTGCCTTTTCAAGTTTCTACGAAGCATGTCCTGTATTGGCCGCCGAAACAGAAGAGTCGAAGAAAAGCCGCCTACTATTGTCTCAGCTAACCGCTAAGACATTGAAGCAGGGTCTGAATCTTCTTGGCCTAGAAACCTTAGAACGGATGTAACCTCCAGCTCATGACAAATCGTGATTATGCAAACCGTAAGCCTGCTCGAAAAGGTAAGAACAGCGCTCGCAAAAAGAGCTCAAAAGGAAGCGCCCCTAAGCGCTTTCCGATTCTGCTGTTGCTTATCACACTTGTAGGCGTTGGTGGCTTTGGCTATTTACTGTGGATATTAAGCAGCAATGATGAACCAGCAACCACACCTGTGGTTGTCGAACAGCCAAAGAAAAAACCAGTAAAGAAAGATCCTGATGCTCTTCCTCCTGCACCGAAAGAGGAATGGACCTATCTTAAAGAGTTAGAAAACAAGAAGGTCGAAGTGGACCTTCCTGAGGTGTCGACTAAACCTAAGCGTCCTTATCAGATGCAATGTGGCTCATTTAGAAAAGAGTCACAGGCTAATGAGCTAAAAGCGATAATCGCTTTCCAAGGACTAGAGGCTCGAGTTCGAAAAGTCCAAGGGACCAGTGGCATTTGGTACAAAGTGGTTCTAGGGCCTTATGACAAGAAACGTGATGCTGAAAGGCAGCGTCACGTGTTGCAAAACTCTGGCACTAACGGCTGCCAAATCTGGCTCTGGGAAGGCTAACGCCCACCAGCAATAATTTAAAACGCTGCCCTGTGCAGCGTTTTTTATGCCAGTACCCTATCTACCCTTGATATTTACTCACGCATCCCCATATCTCTATTATCGTCAACCAGCAGGCAGACCGCCTCTGGCTAGAGAAGAGGATTTATTGTGACCACTATCGTATCAGTACGCCGAAATAACCAAGTTGTTATCGCCGGTGATGGCCAGGTTTCTCTTGGTAACACAGTTATGAAAGGCAATGCTAAAAAAGTTCGTCGTTTGTACCACAACAAGGTACTTGCGGGCTTTGCTGGCAGTACCGCCGATGCATTCACCCTATTCGAGCGTTTCGAAGCTAAACTCGAGATGCATCAAGGTCACCTTATGCGTGCCGCTGTCGAGATGGCTAAAGACTGGCGCTCAGATAAAGTTCTACGCAAGCTTGAAGCTTTACTTGCCGTGGCCGATACAGAGTCTTCACTGATCATTACCGGTAATGGTGATGTTGTTCAGCCTGAAAATGATCTTATTGCGATAGGTTCTGGTGGCGCCTTTGCCCAATCAGCTGCGACTGCACTGCTTGAAAATACCGATTTAAGTGCACTCGAAATCGCTGAAAAATCGCTGACAATTGCAGGTAACATTTGCGTGTTCACCAACCAATTTAAGACTATCGAAGAATTAAAGTACTAAGCCTAGCGCTCAGTACCACGCACTAAATAAAAAGTACTAAACGATTCATTCGTTTATACGAAAAATGCTGCAAAGCATGAGGAAAGATTATGTCTGAGATGACACCACGTGAAATTGTTCATGAGCTAGATAGCCACATTATTGGCCAGCAAAAAGCCAAACGTTCAGTGGCCATTGCCCTACGTAACCGCTGGCGTCGTATGCAGCTTCCTGCCGATCTTCGTCAAGAAGTCACGCCAAAGAACATTCTTATGATTGGTCCAACAGGTGTAGGTAAAACTGAAATTGCTCGTCGCCTAGCTCGGCTAGCAAAAGCGCCATTTATTAAAGTCGAAGCGACTAAATTTACTGAAGTGGGTTATGTCGGTAAGGAAGTCGAGCAGATTATTCGTGATTTAACCGACTCAGCTATCAAGCTTACTCGCGAAGAGCAGATCAAAAAATGTAAATTCCGCGCAGAAGAAGCTGCTGAAGAGCGTATTTTAGATGCCTTGCTACCTAAGCCGAAAGAAGATTGGGATAGCGAAAAAACGGATAGCAGCGCAACTCGTCAAATTTTCCGTAAAAAACTACGTGAAGGTCAGCTAGACGACAAAGAAATTGAGATCGATGTTGCCGCGCCGCAAGCTGGTATCGAGATCATGTCTCCTCCAGGTATGGAAGAGATGACGAACCAACTACAAAGCATGTTCCAAAACATGGGACCTGGTGCCAGCAAGCGTCGCAAGATGCCAATCAAAGAAGCTTATAAGCTATTGATTGAAGAAGAGGCGTCTAAACTGGTTAATCAAGAAGATCTTAAAGAGCAAGCCATTGAACTGGTTGAGCAACACGGCATCGTGTTCCTTGATGAGATCGATAAGATCTGTAAGCGCGGCGAATCATCAGGCCCTGATGTGTCTCGTGAAGGCGTTCAGCGCGATCTACTTCCTCTGGTTGAAGGTTGTACCGTTAATACTAAGCACGGCATGGTAAAAACCGACCATATCTTGTTTATCGCCTCTGGTGCTTTCCAGATGTCTAAGCCTTCGGATCTTATCCCTGAGCTTCAAGGCCGCCTACCTATTCGTGTCGAGTTAGATGCGCTGTCAGCAGGTGATTTCAAACGCATTCTAACTGAGCCGCATGCGTCGCTGACGGAGCAATATATTGCTCTGATGGGGACAGAAGGTGTCACGATTGAATTTACTGAAGATGGTATCGACAGTATTGCAGAAGCGGCATGGCAAGTGAACGAGCGCACAGAAAATATCGGTGCACGTCGTCTTCACACTGTTATGGAACGCTTAATGGAAGAGTTGTCTTATGAAGCTTCTGACAAGTCTGGTTCAGTGACGGTTATTGATGCCGCATACGTGAAAGCAAGCCTAGATAACTTAGTTCAAGACGAAGATTTAAGTCGCTACATTCTCTAAGCTAAACTTAGAAAACGAGCCACTGCAATAGCAAAATAAGTGATAGCGGTTAAGGACAATCTTGTGCTTAACCGCTATTGTATTTTCAATACTCTCTAAATCATTTTGGTTACATAGATGACTCAAGATAACAACACCCCAAATGTTGAAGCGCTTAAGCTGAAACGCAAATCTCGCCAGCTTGAGATGACATTCGATAATGGTGAAACCTTTCAGTTGAGCTGTGAGATGTTGAGGGTTTACTCGCCTTCGGCTGAGGTCCATGGCCACGGTAATCCAGTACTGGTGACCCACAAGAAAAACGTCAACATCACCGCTATCGAGCCTGTTGGTAACTATGCGGTAAAAATCGTCTTTGATGATGGCCATGATACCGGTTTGTTTTCTTGGAAAGTCTTGTACGATCTTGCCACCCACCAAATAGAGCTGTGGGAAAAGTATCTTGCTCGTCTACGCGCGGCAAAAGCCAGTCGTGAACCATTAATCGATATGACTGTGAAGTATCACAAGTAGTACGTTTTACGAGATCGCCTAAAGCCTTTTAGGTGATCTACATCTTCTCTTTCGACTGTAGTTATTCGTTCAAATCACAAAACTCTGCCTATACCCGCCACTTTTCTGTGAGCAAATACAAAAAAATGCGCATATTTCAGCCTATGCGGACTTATGTCCTCTATACATACCGCATCGAGATTTACTATCTGCTGCAATCAAAAAAGAGGATAACTCATGACTGCACATATCAATGGCAAAGCAGGCGATTTTGCTGAAACAATCATCATGCCGGGCGATCCACTTCGCGCCAAATACATCGCAGAGAATTTTCTAGAAGATGCTGTTGAAGTAACCAACATCCGTAATATGCTAGGTTACACCGGCTTCTATAAAGGCCAGCGCATATCGGTAATGGGCCACGGTATGGGTATTCCATCTATGGTGCTATACGCCCATGAGCTTGTTGCTGACTTTGGGGTAAAGCGCATTATTCGAGTCGGTAGCCTTGGCGCGACTCAGCAACACGTTAAAATTAATGACGTAATTCTAGCTCAAGCAGCGGGTACTGATTCACCCACTAACGCTAAGCGTAGCAGCGGTTATCAGATGGCCACTTCGGCAACCTTCGACCTACTGCATAAAGCCTATATGATCGCACAGCAAAAGCAGATCAACGTTAAAGTCGGTAACGTATTTAGTGGTGACATGTATTACGATCCTGATGAAGATATGATCCCAGCTCTTGAACGTTTTGGCGTATTAGGCGTCGATATGGAAGTGGCGGGTCTATACGGCCTTGCCCACCACAAAGGCTTTGAGTCACTCGCGATTCTAACGGTTTCTGACCACTGCTTAACTGGCGAAGAGACCAGTGCAGAAGCGCGTCAGCTCACCTTTAACCAAATGATTGAGCTGGCCTTAGAAACAGCCTGTCAATAAGACTCAAATAAGCCGCTCGAAGCCTAGCTTCCAGCGGCTTTCTTTTTAATGATTCGTTTTTAGCTGGTGATACAGCAACAATAGGAATAGATGATGAAAAACAAAATATCTCTAACCTTGCTCAGCTTTTTAGCCAATTTCGTGATGGCAGGCTTTGCAACCCAATTCGGTATGCTAATTGAACCGATTAGCGAAAAATTCTCTGCCAACGTAAATGAAGTCGCTTCCATCTTCTCGCTGCTTAATGGCGGCGCGCTAGCCGGTACTATTGCTGCCTTTTTCTTAATTGAAAAGATTGGTATAAAGCGTATCACCCTACTCAGTTATGTCAGTATTGCCCTGAGCGCTGCAGCCCTTCACTTTACCGGCTCACTGAGCATCGTGATGGTCGCAATGACGGTGATCGGCCTTTGTGGCGGTGTAGGCCTTTGTATTGCAGGCACTATTGTGGTGTCTGTGTGGAAGGACAAAATCCAAAGCACCATGCTAGTGGTACAAGATGCCACCTTTAACGTGGCAGGAGTGGTCTTCCCATTAATCACGACCTATGCACTAAGCAATGCACTTTCTTGGAGCTACAGCTACCTTGCCGTCGGTATCGTTGCACTCGCTACAGCAGCAATCGCTCTAGCCACTAACTTTGAGCTTTGTGAGACTAAGGGCAAGACTGAAGCAAGCAAAGATCAGTCTGAGTGGAACCTTGGTATTATCAGCGGCGGTTTAGGCTTATTTCTTGGTATGTTAGCGCTTTATACCTTCCTAACTTGGGCGCCGATGTTCGTTAAGACTAAATTCGACATCCCATTTGAAGAAGCCGGTAACATCATCACTCAGTACTGGTCTGCTGCTTTAGTGGGTGCGTTAGTATCAACAGTGATTGTATCGAGAGTTAAAATCCAACACTTTATTATGGGTATGATTTCACTGGCATTAGTCATTACCAGTCTTATCGTCACCACAGATAACTTAAACTGGATTGGCTATTTAACCTATGGCTATGGTTTTGCTTGTGCCGCACTGTATAACGCCTTTATCGCTTACGGTGTATCGTTTGTGAAAAATGCCAGTAGCCGAAATGTGTCGTATATCTTAATTAGTGGTAGTGCTGGCGCAATGTTCAGCCCAGCTATAAGCTCACTATTTGAAAGCATTATCGGACTACAAACCGTCATGTACGCAATTCCGGTTATCTACGCGCTTATCATTGCAATGTTGATACTGTCTAATCGCCAAAAAGTCGCGTTAACTCAACAAACAGCATAAAGCTCAGGCTCAGGCTCAGACTCAGTTTGCACATAATAGCTCTAAACCTACATATAGGTTTAGAGCTATTCAATAAACGCTTTCAACCCTTCTAAATCACAAATGATGAGCCCCTCTTTTTCTCGCTTTATTAGTGTAAGATCTTCGAGTTTTTTGACTGCACGGCGATAAACCCTGTCAGTTGTCGCAAAGCGCTCCGCCTCTAAATAACATTTAGTAAACCCTTCTACCGGCTGGTCTTTTAAATACTGATGATAAAGATCATAGGCGATGTTATACGCTATCGGATAGAGCATTCTGCGGGTAAAAATATCGACTGTGTCCTGATAATCGATGGCTATTGCACTGGCAAAAAACAGTGCAAACTGCGGCGTTTTGAGCAATGCCTGTTGCAGCTTGTCCCCATTAATAATCGAGATCTCTAACGTTTCCTCTGCAATGATATCCAGCTGGCATAGATAATCGGTAAAGAACTCCATTTCGCCAAATAGCTGTGAATCACAGGTCATGGTCCCCAACTGAAAGCTGCGGCCATTTCTGGCGGTATAGCCCATAGAAATCCGTCCATGAGGCACCAGGATTAACGCATTAACCTGTTGACCTTGCTGCATCAACTTGTGCTGCGCTGCTACAGTTTTGGTCTCAGTAATGCACTCTCGCATAATCTGCTCAATAGCATCATGCTCTTGCTCCCATAAAGAATGGAAGCGCCCTTTTGCGAGTGGTTTTAGCTGCATAGTTTTGTTGGTCTAGTTTACATTCAGGCGATTGATGTTTTTATTATACGCCTTTGTTAGCATACTAGGCACCTTGCTCAGGCTAGGGGCTCTTTTTCTGCCAACTCACTGGTAAGCTTACGTTGTCCCATAGTGCTTTGCATAATACCTCGGGCTGGCTCCAATTCCCTTGCAGTAACCATGTGACTAGCGCATCCCCCACTTCTGGGTATTGAATCGCTTCTGGCATGGGGTCTTTTAACCAACGCCTTAATGCATGCGGATCTAAATGTGTTTTCATGCACTCTGCCGCGCCTAACAGCTCTAGCGCTGCCACGTTAGACTGCTGCTCAAATTGCCCTAATAAAGGTTTAATCAATAACTTTTTACCCAGTGTTAATGCTTCGCTGGCAAGCTCAAAGCCCGCATTGCCAATCACCCCCCCACAACTTGCCATCGCCGCTTTAAAACCAGCTCTATCAAAACCATGCCACTGAATATGCTCGGGCAAAGGATGGCGAGCTGTAGATGCGTGATATACCAAAAAGGTATAGTCGCTAAAGGGGGTAAGAAATTTTATGATCTCATTCGGTGATTCAAAGGGGAGGTAGACTAAGATCTTGTGTGCTAGTTGTTTCTGCACTTTATCCACCTCGACAAACGGCGGTAAAATTGGAAAGCCGAAGTGATGCCAGTGACACCCTAAAGCAATATCCACAGGCGCAAAATAACTTAGCATGACCTCATTAAACCAACTGTCACCCACTTTAGGGACAGGGTAGTTCAATGCGGCTTGGTGACTAATCCCGATAGAAGGGATGCCTTGATTTTTTGCGGCCCAGGCTGACACTGGTTCAAAGTCATTGAGCACTAAGTCATAACCGCTTAAGTCTAGATTCTTAATGTCTTTAATAAAGCCAAACCAGGCATTCTGTTTTGCGGTTTTTGCCACACTCACTCGACCATTTGCAGTGGCAAATGTCAGCCCAGATTGAACCTGATACTCACCAAAACATTGCATATCAAAGAACTGCTCTGATGAGCGACCAGAAAAAAAGAAATCAACATCTACACCTTGTCGCTGAAGGGCTTTTGCCATCACCCTGGCGCGGCTTAAATGACCATTCCCCGTACCTTGAACACCATAAAGAATTCGCACATGACACTCCTAAATAAATTGCTGACTCAGTAATACAGAGACGATGCCCAGCAATGCGCCTGCAACAATATCGAGTGGGTAATGCACACCCAGCACCACCCGAGCGAGACCTATAGCCAAAGCCCAAGCTACGGCGATGTAAAAAAGTTGCGGGTAAATAAAGTAGATACTGGTTGCCATAACAAATGCCGCTGCGGTATGACCTGATGGCAAACTAAATTTATCTGCGGGTTCAAAGCTTGCCACACCGTCAGCTAAGGCATGACAAGGGCGAGGCCTGCGGATCATATTCTTGAGTGCAAAATACAACGGTAACTCAACAAGGTATGCAGCAATCATCGAGTTAAGCAGATACTCACCTTTGCTATCGATGATGAGAAATATCACCGCCATATAAAGGTACACTGGACCGTTGCCAGATGCAGATAGGGAAAGCGCCCACTTTTGCAGCCCGTGCTGCTGACCTTGCTGGACTATATAACGGTAAAGGGATCTATCTAACGTCGTTATCGAAGCCATTATCATTACCTCCCAATTATTTTTACGCTCTTATATCATTGGCAAGCTATGAAAACTCCATGACACCACGGTGACAACTTATCTAAAGTTTTATGACACACATTAATTAAGTCTGAGCGAATGAACGCGATAACGGCCAGGTGAGCTTACAATTAGCGTGTATAACCACAATGAATAACGTCAGATAAGCGAATGCAATGACAAATGACAATGGAAGTAACGATGGGAAGTAAGGATAGGAATAAACAAACGGAGGTAACCAGCCCGATAGCAAAGTACACTAGGCTGGTTTAATAGGCGTTTTGCAGACTACTCAGAGGCAAGCTCAGCATTATTACGATTACGATAAAGTTTTAATAAATGGTATATGTTGATACAGGCAACGAAAGCATTCATACCCGCTACAGGCCATGCTTCAATTGATGCGCCGTAAATGACAAACAGCGAACATCCAGTAAAGTTAAGACATCTCAACCAAATAATGTCTTTCATCATAAGTGAAATCGCCACCATCACTGATGCGGCATAGCCGATGATCTCAATAGTATTAACAGCTTCCATAAGGCACCTTTTTTAGGCCCTATGCCTTCCCTAAGCTAGCTGGGGGATCCTTGCCCCTAAAGCGGGTAAAAATTAAAGTTTAAGTTAAATTATCTGACAACATGCTAACAAACATAGCCACTAATTGTAATAATAAAACGTCATATAATGACTTGAATCATGTTTTTGTGGCTTTATTGAACAAATGGGAGAAAAATTACTACAACAAACTCAAACGCTGCCTTAATAGACAATTGCGTGATTGATAACACTTTTCTTTTTAAGAATCCCTTATATACTGAGTGAAACTACTTGCTTGCTCGGACTTCTGAGCATCTCTATCTATCAGGAGTGTTCTTATGGAATACAACACCTCAGAACTTTGTGACACTTATATCGATGTTGTTGATGTTGTCGAACCCATGTTCAGTAATTTCGGGGGTTGTAACTCTTTTGGTGGCTCAATTAGCACCATTAAATGTTTTGAAGACAATGGCCTTATCATTGATGCCGTTCAAGAAGATGGAGAAGGTAAAGTACTATTAATTGATGGCGGTGGATCACTTCGCCGTGCACTTCTCGATGCCAAAATTGCAGAAGTCGCTGTAGCTAATAACTGGGAAGGTATCATCGTTTACGGTACTGTTCGTGATGTTGATGCACTAGAGGATTTAGACATTGGTATCCAAGCATTAGCCTCGATTCCTGTTGGCGCTGACAGCAATGCAGTGGGTGAACTAGAAATCCCGGTAAACTTTGGTGGTGTAACTTTCTTACCAGGCGATCACGTCTATGCTGACAACACTGGTATCATTCTTTCACCAGAGCCGCTAGACATCGACTAATCTGATAGAGAACAGGCGCTATTGAGCCATTTTATAAAGTCAGTTCTATAAAGTTAGTTCGTTTATTTCAGTCTCGAGCCAGCTCAAGATGATTTAAAAACCAGTCCAAAGTGACTGGTTTTTTTGTGCCTGTATTTAACCGTTAAGCTCTATACCCCCTCTTCCCTACTTGCGAATAGGATTAATCCGCTTAAACTAACGGCTATCAGAGCTAACAATAAGAATAATAACATGCAGCATTTGACACTCTTCAACCAAGCCACACTTCTAACGCTGCTCAATACACGCGATGGCGAAACCAAGCTAGGACAAAGAGTTCAGCTTGCGGATCACAATTTAGATCTCAGCAGTAATTTGGCGCTGGCTAAACAAAATGGTGCACGCTTTGCTCTTATCGGAATAGGAGAGGATATTGGTCCTCGGGCTAATTTAGGCAGAGGAGGCGCAACCGATGCATTTGATAGCGCCATGGGCCAATTTCTTAATCTGCAGTCAAACCGATTCCTCTGTGGCCAACAATGCTTAGTACTAGGGCAAATTAATACCCAAGATCTTCAGCTTCCTAATAGCGCGTCAGCTGATGAGTTACGCAACAATGTCGAGCTATTGGACGAGCGAGTCATGCTAATTTTGTCTCAGGTCTTTAGCGCCGGACTCGAACCTATCGTCATTGGAGGCGGGCATAACAATGCCTACGGTTTATTAATGGCTGCAAAAAGTGCATTTAAACGCCCTATCGCGGCGGTGAATATGGATCCACATTCAGATTTTAGGCCTAAAGAAGGTCGCCATAGTGGTAATGGTTTTAGCTACGCAGCAGCGTCGGGGGCACTAGGCTATTATCATGTACTTGGCCTACATGAACTAAAAAATAGCGAAACGACACTCGAGCAACTAAAAGCTTTTGGTGGCCATTGGCATAGCTTGCAGCAGATCTGGGTTCGTCGTGAGATCAGCCTAGAAACAGCATTAAAAACGATAAGCAAAGATCTTAATAACACCCAACTTCCCGTAGCTATAGAGCTCGATCTTGACGCCATCACTAACATGCCAAGCAGTGCATCCACCGCCGCTGGTGTACCGTTACTCGATGCACTGCATTATGTCAGTTATATCGCCAAACATTGCCCAAGCGCCTACCTGCATTTAGCAGAAGCGGCGCCTTGCTGCCATGTTGCAGGAGCAGAAGCTGGCCACCGCGAAACAGGCCAAAGCATTAGTGAATTGATCTACTCCTACATAAGCGGACGTATTAATGCTCTATAGCCAGTAATAATTATTCAACATTGGTAAAGATTGTGGTGTAATGCGCTGTCAATTTTGCGATAGCCTGCGTCATCACTCATTTTTTTATTATCATTCGATGGATAGTTAACCTTCGTCACAGAGTGGTAGATGAAAGATTCAGCAATCCAGTTCAATGGCTTACAATCGCAACAATTTAATTGCTAACGTTATAGGAATAGATAGATGTCAGAGGACACTCCAAAGAGCACTCACTTCGGTTACAAAACGATTGAAGCAGAGAAGAAAGCCGACATGGTCGCTGGCGTATTCCATTCTGTCGCCGCAAAGTACGACATTATGAATGACGTCATGTCTTTCGGTATCCACCGTATGTGGAAGCGCTTCACTATCGAAAGTGCAGGTGCGCGCCCAGGTATGAAGGTGTTAGATTTAGCCGGTGGTACCGGTGATTTAACGGCTAAGTTTTCTCGCATTGTCGGTGAAACAGGCCAAGTGACGTTAGCTGATATTAACGACTCAATGCTTAAAGTGGGTCGTGAGAAGTTAAGAGATAAAGGTATTGTAGGCAACGTGAATTACGTGCAAGCAAACGCTGAAGCACTGCCTTTTCCTGATAACCACTTTGATATCATCACCATTGCTTTTGGTCTACGAAATGTAACCAATAAAGATGCAGCGATTGCATCAATGCTGCGCGTATTAAAGCCGGGCGGAAAGCTACTGGTACTTGAGTTCTCTAAACCTCAGCATGAAATTATGCGTAAAATTTACGATCTGTATAGCTTTAAAGTACTGCCAAAGATGGGATCACTCATCACCAAAGATGCAGACAGCTATGAATATCTGGCTGAATCTATCCGTATGCACCCAGATCAAGATACCTTAAAGCAGATGATGGAAGATGCGGGCTTTGAACAAGTCAACTACACCAACATGACTGACGGTATCGTTGCCTTACACAAGGGCTATAAATTCTGATTGGACTCACTATGTCTCGTGACCTGCCATTACTTGCCTGCGCCGCGATAGAGATCAGTTTAAATAAGCTGATCTCGCAATCTCCTGAAGACTACGCAAAGTTGCGTACTCTTCACGGCAAGGTCTTATGCATTCAACTATCACAGCTCAACTGGCCGCTTTACTTTTTATTTGCCAAAGAGATCCAAGTTTTCTCTCGCTACGAAGGCGAAGTTACCACTAAAGTGAATGCCGATATCACTACGCTTTACCAGCTGACTGAAGGTGCCAACCTTACCGAGCTGATTAAGCAAGATAAACTCAGTCTCGAAGGTGACTTAAGCCTATTACAGACCTTTAGTCATTATATGCAGCAAATTGAGATTGACATAGCAGAGCCTATCTCACGCTATATTGGTGACGTGCCAACGCACTTTCTTAGCCAAGGCCTCAAACAAGCCAAAAATGACCTGACAGATGTGCTGCGTAAAACTCGCTCACACCTTGGCCAGCTCACAATCGAAGAATATAGGCTCGCTCCTCATAAACTCGAATATATCCATTTAAGTGATAGAATCGATGATTTAGCTGTCGATGTCGACGCTATGGCTACACGAGTAGACCAACTTATCAACAGGGTAAAAATGAAACCATGACAGTAAAAAGTATCAGGCGCGCTTATCACGTCATTCGTACTGCTTTGCATTACGGACTCGATGATTTAATTCCTTCTAAGTTAACGCCTTGGTACTTCAAACTGTTAAGGGGTTGCTTCTTCTGGCTACGAAACCAACACAAAGATAAAGTGGGTGGTGAACGTTTAAAGTTAGCAATGCAGGAGCTTGGGCCGGTTTACATCAAATTCGGCCAGATGCTATCGACGCGTCGAGACCTACTATCTGATGAATGGGCCGAAGAGCTTGCGATGCTGCAAGACAGAGTGCCGCCTTTTGATTCAGCCATTGCGCGTGCCTCTATAGAATCGGAGCTCAATGCCCCTATTGAAACCTATTTCGATGACTTTAACGATACACCGTTAGCGTCAGCTTCTATCTCTCAAGTTCATACTGCAACACTTAAATCTAATGGTGCAGCGGTGGTTTTAAAAGTTTTACGCCCCGATGTCGAACAAAAAGTACATGCTGACATCCTCTTGATGTCGCAAGCAGCCGCTGTCTTAGAAAGTTTACTCGGTGCCAATAACCGCTTACGCCCAGCAGAAGTGATTGAAGACTATCGCACCACAATTGAAGGCGAACTAAACCTCAAGCTTGAAGCCCTTAATGCCATAAAGTTACGTAATAACTTCCTCGATTCCAATGCGTTATATATTCCGTATATGTACGAGGAACTATGCTTTACCCGCCTTATCGTAATGGAGCGCATTGATGGTGTACCCGTTTCAGATAAAGCCGCGCTAGAGGCACAAGGCACTAACTTAAAGTTGCTTGCAGAACGCGGGGTGGAACTCTTCTTCACACAGGTGTTCCGTGATAACTTTTTCCATGCCGATATGCACCCAGGCAATATTTTTGTTAGCCGTGAGCACCCTAACGATCCTTTCTATATCGGTTTGGACTGCGGCATTATGGGCACTTTAACCGATGAAGATAAGCGTTACTTAGCTGAGAATTTTTTAGCCTTTTTCAATCGCGATTACCGCCGTATTGCTCAGTTATATATAGAATCAGGCTGGGTTTCGCCAGATACCGATGTCGGTGCATTTGAACAAGCAGTAAAAGTCGTTTGTGAGCCTATGTTCAACAAGCCACTGGATGAGATTTCATTTGGACACGTTTTACTCGAGCTTTTTAGAACGGCTCGGCGTTTTGACATCGTTGTTCAACCCCAACTGGTACTACTCGAAAAAACCTTGCTGTACATCGAAGGGCTAGGCCGTCAGCTATACCCACAACTAGACTTATGGCAAACAGCAAAACCTTTTTTAGAGCAATGGATGGCGGAGCAAGTTGGGCCAAAAGCAATGGCCGACAAGGTTAAGAAACAGTTACCTTATTGGGCCGAACATTTGCCAGAATTACCAGAGCTTATCTACGACAACCTAAAAATGGGTCGCAACCTATCTAAAAACCAGAATAATTTGTTAGATCGGTATCTCAAACATCAGCAAAAAGCTCATAAAAGTAACTATCTTTTAATTACATCAGCTGTTTTAGTGATCTGTGGCACTATTTTGTTAAACGAAGACGCTACACTATGGCCCTCTTATGGCAGTATTGGCATAGGCATCACTCTGTGGGTGCTCGGATGGCGATCTAGACCAAAGAATCGCAAAATTTAGCTAGACCTAAATAACCAAAGGTTCATAATGGAACCAGTATCTAATTAAGAGGATTCATCCATGGGTGGCATTAGTATTTGGCAACTTCTTATTATTGCTTTGATTGTCGTATTATTGTTTGGAACTAAGAAGTTACGTTCACTAGGCGGCGATTTAGGTGGTGCAGTTAAAGGCTTTAAGAACGCAATGTCTTCTGAAGAAGAAAAGAAAGCTTTAGAAGAAAACGCAACTGACAAACCAACTGCAGACACTGCAAAAGTGACAGAAACTGCAAAAGTTGCAGAGACAGCCGAGAAAAAGGCTGAGTCTAAAGGCAAAGAACAGGCGTAATCGACTATGTTCGACGGTATCGGCTTTATGGAGTTGCTGCTGATTGGGATCTTGGGCCTTGTCGTACTTGGCCCTGAAAGACTCCCAACCGCTGTGCGCTCAATTTCTAGCTGGATCCGCGCCATGAAAAAAATGGCTAACTCGGTAAAAGACGAATTAGAGCAAGAGCTTAAAATTGAGCAACTGCACTCTGATTTGAAAAATGCAGAGAGTCAGGGTTTAAAGAACCTTTCTCCAGAGTTACAGGATTCAATCGATCAATTAAAAGAAGCGGCTCAATCTGTTAATCGTCCTTATCAAGTAGAAGACGTTCCAGCGGCGAAGGATACACCAGCCAAAGAAACCCCTCCTGCAGAGACAAGTGCGACAACGAGTGCTAATTCAGACAAACCTAACGGGTAGTCCATGTCACAACAGCAGCCATTAATTAGCCATTTGCTTGAATTACGCACTAAGTTGCTAAAAGCAATTGGCAGTGTTCTTTTGGTATTTATTTGCTTAGTCTACTGGGCTAACGATATCTACCATTATATGGCCACCCCATTAATGCAAGTTCTGCCTGAATCAAGCAGCATGATTGCAACTGATGTAGCTGCGCCATTTTTTGCCCCTTTTAAATTAACACTGGTTCTGTCGTTTTTTGTTGCAGTTCCTTATGTTCTTTACCAAGTGTGGTCTTTTGTCGCACCTGGTCTATATAAGCATGAAAAGCGTCTGGTTGTGCCATTACTAACCAGTAGCACACTCCTTTTTTATCTAGGTATCGCTTTTGCTTACTATATAGTTTTTCCGGTCGTCTTTGGCTTCTTCGCCAGTGCCGCACCAGAAGGGGTAGAGGTCGCAACTGATATCAGCAGCTATCTAAGCTTTATTCTAAAGTTGTTCTTTGCTTTTGGTTTAGCGTTTGAAATCCCTGTAGCAGTGATTCTGTTATGCTGGGCAGGTGTAACAACACCTGAAGACCTGAAACAGAAACGCCCTTACATTGTTGTTGGCGCCTTTGTTATCGGTATGCTTTTAACGCCTCCAGATATTATCTCACAAACGATGCTAGCAATTCCTATGCTAATTTTGTTTGAAGCAGGTTTGATTGCCGCACGCTTCTACAGCAAAGGTAATCAAGACGACGAAAGCGAAGACGGAGATGAACAGAAAGAATCTGAGTCACAATAGACTTTCTTGTTAAGCTTATAAAAAGGTATTATCTCGTTATAAATCAACAGAGATAGTGCCTTTTTTTGTTTTTACAGCATTAAACCATCAATAACATTAATGTTTCAATTCGCCTAATAAAATGTAAAATCAGTCTAAAACCTGCTTTATAAAAATAAAAGGAAGTTATTGATGATCAAGCAACACTTATTGCTACTTACCACAGCGTCTTTACTTATCTCAAGCGGCGTCCATGCATCCGTTGAAACTCAGTTAACACAATGCGCAGCAATTCAAGATAAGCTCGAACGATTAATTTGTTATGACAAGCTTTCTTCATCACTAAATTCAACTAAAACTGGACAGCTCCCAGTTACAGAAACCGTCGCCGTTGCGGCATCAACCACTGCCGTCGCATCAACGGCAAACAAAACATCACATGATGACTTTGGCCAAGTAAAAAAAGCCGACAAAGAAGAGATAAGCAAGATCTACCTAGAGGTAGCAAAAGTATCTAAAGATGCTTACGGCGCCTTAAAAATTTCATTTGCCAACGATCAAGTCTGGAAACAAACAGATAACCGCACCTTCCGGATAAAACCAGGGCAAAAAGTCTTTATTGAAAAAGCGGCTTTTGGTTCATTTATGCTAGGTACGGATGACCGTAACACGACTATTCGAGTAAAGCGTCTAAAGTAATGCCTCAATATATGGATATAGCTGTCAATCTTATCGGCAGCTCGCTTGAAAAAGATATTCAACGTGTAATTGAAGATGCGACTAATCAGTCGGTCACTTCTATGGTTGTTATTGGTAGCCACTTAGATGAAAGCAAGCACGCTATCGCCCTATGTGAGCAGTTTCCTGATCAACTCTATAGCACTGCAGGTATTCACCCTCATCATGCCAGTGAATGGCAAACAAGTAGCGCTAACACTATCCGTATGCTTGCACAGTCGCCATGCGTCATTGCCATAGGCGAATGCGGTCTTGATTACAATCGAGATTTTTCACCACGGGATGTGCAGCGAAACGTTTTTGCTAAGCAGCTAGCGCTCGCTGTTGAGCTAGAAATGCCAGTGTTAATGCATGAACGCGATGCTCACCCAGATTTCTTAGCTATTTTAAAAGAATATCGCACAGATCTCCCCGCAGCGCTGCTGCACTGTTTTACAGGCAATATGCAGTCTCTCGAAGCTTATATAGAGCAAGATATTTATCTTGGGGTTACTGGGTGGGTTTGTGATGAGCGCCGTGGCCAAGAGCTGGCTTCGATTGTCCCGTATATTCCAGATAACCGTCTTCTTATCGAAACAGACAGCCCATACCTTTTACCAAGAAGTATGCGGCCAAAGCCTAAGTCGAGTAAAAACGAACCCAAATATCTACCTTATATCGCTCAGTATATTGCCGATCTAAAAAAACAAGACATGAGTACTTTTGCAGATAATACCTATAAAAATAGTCGCCGTTTTTTTGGATTGGATTTTTAATGCTTTTTCACTTTCAGCTTATTGCTCTTATCGCTCTATTCAGCTTTTCTAATATCGTCAATGCCGAAAACCACCAATTTGTCAGTGAACAACACACCACAGAGGTTCAGCTATCACCTCAGCTATATATTGCTGAGGCACTGCCAGACTCGAACATACAGCAAGCCGTAAACTTTACAGAGCGACAATGGCAACCATACGATCCTAAAAGCATCACAGGGATTGGGCAAAAATCGTATTGGGTTAGGTTCAGTCTTAAGCAGCAGAACCATGAACCTAGACAGCAGATTTTGTCGATAACCAACCCGCATATTGATTATATTGAGCTATACCATTTTAACCGTTCGACTCTAGTGGAGCAGCTAAATGTCGGCGATAACTATCCCTTTAGTCAAAGACCTATTCTAAGCACTGACTTTTTATACCCTTTTAGCAGCCAACAACATGATAGCCATAGATTCTACTTACGAATAAAGGGGACTGGCTCAGCGTACCTCCCTATCACCTTATGGAACAGCGACGCTTATTATCAAAATGCGGAGCAGCAGTCTATTTTCTATGGTTTTCAGATAGGTGTACTGATGGCTATTGGTATCTTTAGTTTACTGATTGCCATCACATCCAATTCATTCAGTTATAGCTATTATGCAGGTTATGTACTTTCTATTACTCTATTTGTCGCGACCCTGCACGGCTTAGCCTTTCGATTTATTTGGCCAAATTGGCCGATTTTTCAAGAGTACGCATTACCAGCCCTGCTAAGCTTATCAATGATGTTCGCCTTCCTGTTCTCAGAGAAGGTTATGCAACTAAAACATCACAACCAAGCCATGCTAAGGCTCTGCCGTTCCAGTGCAGCCCTTTCTGTATTGCTGCTGTTTCTTGGCTTACTACTTAACTACACGGCCGCGCTAATTATTAATATTTACGCCGTCATGTTTGCAAGCCTTATGCTGATGTATATGTCGGTGACCCAAGCAATTAAGGGCTACAAGCTAGCAAAACTATTTGCGATTGGCTGGGCGGGCATGATGCTAGGTGCGTTGATATCCGGGGCTATCTATTTAGGCCTGCTCAATTGGACTATTGACCCTAAAACCCCTTTTTTGGTTGGACTAAGCATAGAAGTTATTTTTATGGCTGCGCTATTAGCCATCCGCTATAACGACGAGCGTTTATCTAAACAGAAAGTCCAAAAAGAGGCCTTAGCCCAAGCAAAACTTGCCAAAGACAATAAAGAAGAAGCGCTACGAATTGAAGCCAGAAGTAGTGAGCAATTAGCCCAAATGGTACAAGAGCGAACCCTTGAGTTAGAGATTGCTTTAAGAGAGCTTAATGAAGCGAATCAAAAGCTCACCGAACAGACAACAAAAGACAGCCTTACCGGCGTGAAAAACCGTAATTCATTTGATCGGCGTATTATTGCAGAGGGCCGAATTAGCCGTAGGCAGCAGTCTCCAATGGCAATTTTGATGCTTGATTTGGATCGTTTCAAATCAATTAATGACTCCTACGGTCACCTTGCTGGTGACCACGCCTTACGAGTGGTCGCTAATAAATTAAAAGAAAACTTAAAGCGACCAACCGATCTAGTATCACGTTTTGGTGGTGAGGAGTTTGCTATTATATTACCCAATACTGATCAAATTGGTGCTGAGCAAGTCGCTGAGACAATTAGAAAAGTTATCGATGAACTCGTTATTTACTGGGAAGGCAATGCCATCCCTCTAACGGTAAGTATTGGGGTGAGCAGTGAAATTGTCACCTCAGAAGAACATACCACCTTGTTATTAGAACAGGCTGATAAAGCACTTTATCAAGCCAAGAATGAAGGGCGTAACCGTATTAAGTTATACAGCCCTGAACAAGATTAATATCACCATCGTCTGGAGCCTAATGTGAATATTATTACCAGTGCCTACCCACAACGTAGAATGCGTCGTATGCGCAAACATGAATTTAGTCGCCGCTTAATGGCTGAAAATCGATTAACAGTTAACGATTTAATCTACCCAATGTTTGTTCTCGAAGGGAACAATCGCACAGAGCAAGTCGCCTCAATGCCTGGTGTTGAACGATTATCTATCGATCTTCTGCTTAAAGAAGCCGAAGAGCTAGTGGAACTAGGTATTCCTCTGATCGCTCTTTTCCCAGTGACTCCAGCTGAGAAAAAGACTTTGATGGCCGAAGAAGCCTACAATGCAGATGCCTTAGCACAGCGTGCTGTGCGCGCACTGAAAGAAGCCTTCCCTCAGTTAGGTGTGATGACTGACGTAGCACTTGATCCGTTTACGACTCATGGTCAAGACGGCATCATTGATGAAACCGGCTACATCATGAATGACATTACAACTGAAATTTTAGTAAAACAGGCACTATCACATGCTGAAGCTGGTGCAGATATTGTTGCGCCATCAGATATGATGGATGGGCGTATTGGCGCGATTCGCCAAGCGCTAGAAGAAGCTGGTCACGTTAACACCCAAATCATGGCGTACTCAGCTAAGTACTCTTCAAATTACTACGGACCTTTCCGTGATGCCGTTGGCTCAGCAGGAAACCTTAAAGGTGGCAATAAGCATAGCTACCAAATGGATCCAGCTAACAGCGATGAAGCCCTGCATGAAGTCGCTCTAGATATTCAAGAAGGCGCTGATATGGTTATGGTTAAGCCTGGCATGCCATATTTAGATATCGTTCATCGTGTCAAGACTGAGCTCGCTGTACCCACTTTTGCTTACCAAGTAAGCGGTGAATACGCGATGCACATGGCTGCAATTCAAAATGGTTGGTTAGCTGAGAAAGCTATCGTTATGGAATCATTGCTTTGCTTTAAACGGGCAGGTGCAGATGGCATTCTAACCTACTTCGCTAAACGCGCTGCTCAGTGGTTAAAAGAAGACAAATAATTTAACCTAGTCATTAAAAAGCCAGAGAATACCTCTGGCTTTTTCATTCTCCCTTCATATTAGCCTCACCCCTTATACCAAACTGGAAAATTAACTGGTCACACTTGCCCAATCCCTAGAACACAATTTTGTCACTCGCTCTGAACTCTCAGTAAAGGTATTCCAAGCCTCACAAACACTATCGACAATATCTTCATAATTTTTGAAAACTCTATTAGCAAGGCAGTGTTGCCGCATCCAGCTCCATACTTGTTCAATTGAATTTAGCTCTGGTGAATAGGGCGGTAATTTGATGATGCTGACATTTTTGAATTCATCTGCAATACCGTCTGAGTGCCAACCGGCACCATCCATGAGTACTACAGCATGTCTATCTATGTCTGTGGCTTCGGAGATCTGTCTTAAGTGGAGGCTCATTGCTTCTTTGCTTGTCCACGGAACCACAATTGCTTGCCCTATACCTCTGCTGGGACATACAGAGCCAAAAAGGTATGCATATTCGAATTGCTGCTGGCGTACAACCCTTGGCCTGCTACCTTTTCGAGCCCAAATCTTAGTTGTTGTGTTTTGTTGACCGAATCTTGCTTCATCCTGAAACCAGATATCGATGCGATCTAAAGGGAGGTATCCCGGGATCTTAAGGATCGTTTTAATTTGGAA